>CAZDBE010000008.1:0-27935 GCA_964503675.1 uncultured Pirellulaceae bacterium
GGCGTGTGGATTGAAACAAGTGCCGGTGGACGGCGACCACGTCGACTGGAGTCACGCCCTCACGGGCGTGTGGATTGAAATAAAAGGCCACTGAGGTTGGATACGGCTTCTTCGAGTATATGAATTTGGCGCGAGGTGGCGAAGAAAGAAACAGCAATGTGTTTGAAAAGCCGCCGTGAGAGTTGGTTAGAACCAATCTTTTAGGAAGAATCCTTAGTTGTCATCCTGAAGGATTCTACGGAGGAATTTCCAACCCGTCATGTAGTGTTGGTCACCGAAGGGTTTGCTCCAGACGCAACGGGCACGGATTTTTGAGACGATGTCGTCAATTCGATAGATTGCCAAAGTTGCGATCTGCTCCACCTCTACCTCGCGCTCGCCGATCAAGCAGATACCGCCAGTGCTGATGTCCCGAGAAAACGCACGGTGGCGGCTAAGCTCATACTGAAACTGAACAGTGACAGGATAGACAACCGATTCGCGTACGGCAGCACGCTTGTTTTCAAGAATCTCCTCTTTCGTTGTCAGAATCGTGACGAGTTGTTGGATCTCCGGACTGGCAACAAATGAATCGCGATTGATCATCCAAAACTCCTCAGATTCTGCTGGAAAGAGGCCGCTGAACTGCATTTTCAAATTGCGTTGGGCCACGCCTTCGTACCGTGCTGCCATCTTGGCGAGGGCAGACCGGTCAGTTCGGAAACGTACCTCGCTCTTAGAGAAAATCTGCAAACTGTACATCGAAAAACCTGTCATCTCTGGCGATCTAATAGCGGATCTTAGGATTGTGCAGACAAATTGCCCTTGCAGCGACTAGTTCACCCTCCTAACGTGGTTTTGAAAGTACGTATCTGGGGGCAGAAAGAGCGTGTTTTTCCAGCAATTTTTCACTTTGAAGACCATGCAAACTAGCATTCTTCGGCTCAGGGACCCCCAAAATGAATAACCGTCAATTTGCCCAAACAGCTTTCTGCAACGCATTTGCATCATTGTTGAAGGCTTCTCTATTGATAGCAGTGTTAGTAACTCTGACTGCCTTTTCAGGATGTCGGAGCAATTGCCAATCCTGTGCTCCGGGTGGATATAATGGGGTCTACAACGGAGCCCAAGGTTACAATCCGGCAGCCTACTACCAAGGCGGATCAGCTTCCCGAGCCAACGCTGCTGGAGCGGCCTCTTTGGCCCGAAACTCAGCAACGATCGCGCCGCCAGCGACTTACTCGCTTAACATTCCCGGCGGAGGAGTGAACCCATATGCTCAGGGAACGCGCGTTGGGCAACTGCCTGCGGGGCTGATCAATACACGCCAAGCGGCTCCTACTCCCGCCGCCGGAGGCAACAGCCCAGCCAACTTTAACCAGCAACAGGGCTGGCGGCAGATCAACGGTGGGAACCTCAATACACAATCCAGTGTCGCCAATCCTGCTGCAGACCAAGTCGCTAGGTCAGTTCTCGATCGCTCGGGTAGTTCGCCTAGTGTACCTTCCACGCAGCAAAATCCACTTCAGCAACCAAATCCAATACAGCAAGCTGCCGCATCAAACGCACCGGCAGTCAATCGCCCGCAGTTCAATAACGTTGCGACAACTCGTTCGCCCGACTACAGAACCACCTCGGTGGATGAACGACAGGACGCAACACGCTTGCCAGTGACTGATGCATCGGGAATGAACTCGCGCGTCGCTCAAGGTTTCATCGCTCCGGCAGCGCAACCTTACTACAATCGACAGCAGGGGGCGCAATTTCAACAGCCGCAACTCGCCACAAACACTCCCCAACCGTCGACGAGCTTCCAAGGCCAATTTGTTCAGCCTGCCAACTCGGCCTATCAGGGGCAGTTCAACAATGCCGTGGGCAGCATTGGTGGTCAATTCGCAGCTCCGGTTTCACAGCCTCAGTTGGTCCAAAGCCAATCGACTGCGTTCTATGATCCTTTTACTGCGACGGCCAGCGACTCGCAAAATCGAGGCAGTGATTCGCGTTCATACTAGTGATTGCTCCCGCCGCAATGGTTGAAGGTACTCGTGAAGGTCTCAATGACGCTTACTCAAACCCTCCGCAAGTTTGCCGGCGGCAATAGAATCTCTTTCTACCGTTCACAGGCGTCTCGTATCGAGCGGTTGGCTCTTTCTTTTCAGTCGCTTGAAGACCATGAGATTCAGCAACGCTCTCTGGCGTTGCGCTACCAGTCACAGAGTGGCACGCCGCTGGCGAAGCTGGTACACGAAGGATACGCCTTAGTACGCGAAGCGGCCCGCCGATCGATCGGAATGAGCCATTACCCAGTGCAGTTGTTGGGTGGTCTCGCAATGTTCAACGACAGTATCGTCGTGATGCAGACGGGTGAAGGAAAAACACTGACCGCTACCCTGCCCTTGTTCTTGCATGCTCTGAGCGGAAAAGGGTCGCATTTGGCAACCGCCAACGATTACCTCGCCGCACGCGATGCGGAAATCATGCGGCCTGTATTTGAATTGTTGGGAATGTCTGTTGGTGTGGTGACGGGGCAAAGCACACGCTGTGAACGTCGGCAGGCATATCACAGCGACGTCACCTACACCACTGCAAAAGAAATTGGGTTTGATTTCTTGCGGGACCGATTAATCAGGCGACATCAAAAGTTCAGCGGGCAAAACGCGATCGCAGCAATGACGGGCAAACAACAAACTGACGACAATGCTCCGGTCGGACGCGGATTGAACTTCGTTCTGATCGATGAGGCCGACAATGTGCTGATCGACGAGGCGCGTACTCCGTTGATTGTCAGCAGCGATCCGGATCGCGTCGCCAAGGCAAAATTGGCGTTGTACAAATGGGCGTCCGAAATTGTCGAACTGTTCTCCGTCGACGTTGATTTTTCCATTGACCAAGAATCCAAGTCGATTTCTCTTACTGCCGCGGGGCGTAGGCGTGTTCGCACAACGCAACAACCGGTGGCGCTCAGTCGAACGCCGCTGATTGATATCTACGATCAAGTCGAGATGGCGATCTACGTCAATCAAAACTATTTCGCCGACCGCCACTACGTGGTACGCGACGGGGAGGTCGTGATCGTCGATGAGTTCACCGGTCGCTTGGCTGAAGGCCGCAAGTGGCGATCGGGGATCCACCAAGCGATCGAAACACGTGAAGGCGTGGAAATCAGTGTGGAAACCGGCGAGGCGGCGCGGATCACGATTCAAGATTTGTTTCTGAAATACGATGCACTGGCGGGCATGACGGGGACGGTAGCCAATTCGGCGCCTGAGTTGAGAAGCATTTACTCCGTCAGTGTTGTCGACGTCCCAACGAATAAACCACCCCAAAGAACGCAGATGCCGGCGCTGGTGTTTGGTTCGGCTGATAAAAAGTGGCAGGCGATTGCCGACGAAGTGGAATCCATGTTGGCGGTGGGCCGGCCGGTTTTGATTGGGACGCGCTCGATCGACAAATCAGAAACGTTGTCGAAAATTCTCTCCAGTCGAGGAATCAATCATGATGTACTCAACGCTCGTCATCTCGATCAGGAAGCGCATATCGTCTCTGCGGCTGGGCAACCGGGTAAAGTGACTGTTGCGACCAACATGGCCGGCCGTGGAACAGATATCAAACTGACCGCTGACGCTCATGCGATCGGAGGTCTGCATGTGATTTGCAGCGAACTGCATGATTCGGCGCGCATCGATCGGCAGTTGATCGGGCGCTGTGGACGGCAGGGAGATCCCGGTTCATTCCGCCAGTACTTGGCGTTGGATGATGATCTGTTGAGCAGCGGTTTGGGGCAAAGTCGGGCTGAGTCCTTATTGAGACACACTGACGCTCCGGCTAGGTTGTTAACTCGTTTTGCACCGCTGTTCTATTCGGCTCAGGCAAAGATCGAACGCAATCATTATCAAGCCCGGAAGCAATTGCTCTATCATGATCGAGAGCGACAGAAGTTCCAACGCGAGATGGGCCAAGATCCACATCTCGACACGGCAGGCAGTTCGTAGCGGCAGAAGGTGCGTCTTCGATCGACGATCACTTCTCCAACCCAGCGATCAATGAAAGCAATTGCGGAACGAATTTTCGGTTGGCCCGAGCGCGGTGACTGAGAACGGACTTCACGGTATCGCCCAGTTCTCCAAACGTCATGTTGTACTCGGGCAGTAGAAACATCGGGTCATAGCCGAAACCACCAGATCCGATTTCTTTCTTCAATATTTGACCGTAGCACCGGTCTTGGCAATTGATGTGGATGTTGCCTTGCGGATCCGACAGCGCCATGTGGCAGGTGTACCATGCTGTTCGTTTTGCCGCCGGAACATCCTTCAGTTTTTCCAACAGCAGTGCATTGTTGGTGGCGTCGGTGGCATCGGGGCCTGAAAATCGAGCCGAGTAAACGCCCGGAGCTCCGTCGAGTGCCTCGACACTGATACCGCTGTCCTCGCCCAACACCCAACAATTCAGATGCAGGGCCTGTTCTCTGGCTTTGAGGATTGCATTTTCCTCAAACGTCGTTCCCGTTTCGTCCACTTCGATGGAGTTAGGAATGTCAGCCAAGCTTCGGAGTTTGATCGGGTAAGGAGCCAGCAAACGCTCCAGCTCTTTTCGCTTTTTGGCATTGTTTGTGCCCAGTGTTAAAGAGAATTCTTTCAACGTTTCGTGCCTTGTTCTGTGTAAGACTTTTGTATCACAGCCCTCCCCGTCGGCGAGCCTTCGACCTTCCCAGAAGAAGGGTGAAATGGATTGTTTTTATGACTCTCGAACTTCTGCAACCGTAATGACATTCCCGTAAACCTTGATCACCTGGACGGCCGTGCCCGCGTCGACAAAAGATCCGTCGCTGATCACGTCATACGAACGACCATTAAATGAAGCTCGTCCGGCAGGTCGAAGCAGTGAGTCCGCAACGCCGACGGTGCCGATTTCAACGGGCGAGTTGACGGGCGTTTCGACAACACTAGATGTTATTTGGCCTTCTCTATCAGTCGACAACACCATCCGGTTAAACAGCGGCAGACTCCCCATGCGGCCGGTGATAAAAAAGGCGGCAATGAAAAATGCAAAACCGGCAATCACCAACATCACAATGTTGCCTAGTAATTGATCCCAATCCAACGCAGTCTCCGGGACAACAAACCCTTGACTAGCGAGAATCACGCTGGCGGTAAGCAGCACGATGCCCGCAAGCCCGGACACACCGAAACCCGGGATAACAAACAATTCTGCCGCGATGAATGCCAACCCTGCAACAAACAGAATTACTTCCATCCAACCGGCGGTCCCACCGGCAAAGTGGCTCCAGAAGAACAGGGCTGCACACAGACACGCAATCAGTCCGCCTATCATTGTACCGGGGGCTGCCACTTCAAAATAAAGCCCAACCAGTCCGATCACGAGGATCAACCCCGTCACAAATGGGTAATTCAAAATGTAGGCAACGTAATCCGAGGACTTGTGGGAGTAAACTTTTACTTCACTTTTGGCACCGCCGGGGAACGAATCGATGACCTCTTTGCGCGTGGTGGCAAAACGCTGAGCGATCCCCAATTGCTTGGCTCGCGCTCCATTGAGTGTCAGAAAACGCTCGGCACCAGCTTCTGGAACTGCCTCCCACGGGGCATCTGGAAGATCTTTGGCGTCTGAGCGTACGGTGGTGAACTCCGCCTCGCCCGTCTCCTCGGAATTTCGTGTGTAAACTAGCACGTCTTTATCGACCATCGATTCGGCCAGTTCCGGCGACCGTCCCTTGGATTGTGCCAGCGCTCGAGCCTCGCTTGATAAAAAAGACTCGACTTTAGGCTCGATCAAACGGAAAGCCCACTGTTCGGGATCGAAAGCGATTTCGCCAATGTCACCGAACTGTGCGTTGGGCGAAATGTGTAGCTCGTCACAGCCCAACGAAATCAGTGCCCCGCCGCTGATGGCTTCGTTTTTGACAAACACCACGGTGTAAGCCCAGTCACAGTCGCGGATCAGCGCCGCGATATCGAGACTCTCGGTCTTCAGTCCTCCCGGACTATCAACATCAATGATCAACAGGTCGCATCCAGCCGCTTTGGCAGCGCGGAAGCGGTTGCGAAAATAGCTGCCACTCTCGAAAGTGATTTCGCCTCGAAATTCGATGACACAGATCTTCGAAATGGTATCTGGACGAGGCTGTAGAGCGTCGGGAACGGTATCGATTTCCACCAGCAGCGGACTTGCCAGCACGGAGCTGCAAAGCAGAAACAACGTTGTGGCAACGGCGAAACACACGAAGCAGTCCATGAACCGAGGAGCGTTCGCTAGCATGACGGTTTTATTCAAGATCAAGGTTCTCGCGTGTCGGTTAATTCTCTCTAATCCTTGAGCGAATTCGAGGAAAAGGTGAAAGTTCTTTACATTTTTTCCGTGTCGATTTTTGCAAACGCTGAAATCGACGGCTGAGCGCTAAAGACAAGGATAGCCAAAAGGATTTGGTGATCCCACCCTAGCGAAAGCATCCAAGACCAGCTAACAACCGAGGAAATCATGCGCACTTTCACGCAAAGTGTGTCCTGCCATTGCCTCACCACAAAATAGACGCCCAATCCATGGAGGGACGGGGATGCGACAGATAATTGTAGGCCAAACCGAAGTTGTAGGCCAAATCGCAGATCAAACTCGGCTCATTTGCCAATTTAGTATACCACTATTGCGCTGGGGAATGTTCGGCCTATTGTTGATGATTGGCCAAACCGTTGCGGGAAATTTGCCGGCGGCATACGCGCAATCGGCTTCCTCTACTGAGCCGCATCTATACTTTTTCACCAGCGACGGGTGTGCGCCGTGCGAGGTTGTCAAACCGAGCATCGCGAAACTGGCAGCGGCAGGCTATCCGACGACAACGATTCACGTCCGCAAACAACCTCAATGGGCTCAGCACTTCAAAATCTCTAGGACTCCAACAGTCGCGTTGGTCCAGAACGAACGCGTTGTTGGCCGCCGAGAGGGCATGATCCGATACGATGAATTGTTGGACTGGTTTGAAGCGATCAACTATCGGCCTCAGAGTGCGGCAGAACTTGCGCGGTCTAAACCTGCCACCGAACCGGTGGGTACCAAAGTCGTTTTGGACAATCAAGAATCTGTCGGGGCGTCATCGTCTGGCGCTTTTCGCTCGCCGACAATGCACAAGGGAACATCACGTCCAACCAACGCGGCCGAATCGCGCGCGATGGCTGCCACAGTAAAACTGCAGGTGGAAGATCCCGAAGGAATTTCCTACGCCACGGGCACAGTGATTCACACGCACGAAAACGAGAGCCTCGTGATGACCTGCGGCCATGTGTTTCGCGACTCCGAAGGTACAGGAGTCATTCGCGCTCACTATGGTTTTGATGGGCCCTCCCCCAAGAGTGGTCCAGGTGAGCTGATTTTCTATGACGCCGATGCAAGGGATATCGCATTGGTCGTTATCCAAACCGAAGGGCGTCCGCTGCCGGCAGTGGAAGTTGCCTCACGTAAAACGATCGTTTCAAAAGGCGACGAGGCGTTTTCGATCGGATGCGACAATGGCGAAGACCCAACCATCCGGCACACTCAAATCAAGAACAGGGCCGCCTACGATGGGGCGATCAAATATGACATTTTCGGGCGACCAGTTAACGGTCGCAGCGGCGGTGGCTTGTTCACTCCATCGGGACAGATCGTTGGCGTCTGCAATGCGGCAGTCGTTGACGTCGACGAAGGAATCTATACGGCGCTCGATACGATTCACTGGCAACTGGCTAAAGTCAAACTGGACCATTTGTTCGACCCTGCCACTGCTTTGGCGATGGTCTCGCCTTCACCGATGACACCTAAACGAGATGCGCTTACGCAACCGGGCATCACTCCCAAACCCCCGTCGCAGTTTCAACCCCTTCCAAAGCGAAAGTCTCAACCTAAAGATCGTCCTTCCGAGCAACTGGAGCTTCCGCCGCGCGAGTCGCTTCGTTCAGGTTTGGCCAATGGTCCGAAGTACCCACCAGCGCGTGATCCCTCTGCCGGCCGCGGAAAGATTACGCCGGTGTCGCTTGGTAGTTCCCAGTCTTCAAAATTCGCCGACAGCAAAGTGGTGGACTATGACCATGAGGTGTTGATTATCATGCGTTCGAAGGACGATAGGGAACCCGCGAAAACAATCACGATCGACAACCCCAGCCATCAGCTGATGGACTACTTGGAGAAACTTACTCCCCAGGAACGTACTGAGCGCGCTTTCAATCTTGCACGTTTCCGCGAAGAGGCTCAGTCAGGCGTTCGCCGGCCATTCCAAAGTTCAGTGCGACGCTAAGAAACTGTCGTGACGGCGGTGCTTTACATTTGGTTTATCTTTTACTCACGAAGTTAAACGTAGCGCCTCAGGGCTCGCTGTAATCTCGCACGTTGGGACATGTTTGAACATCCTCAGCCTTTCAACTAAACTGGGGCGATGAATTTTCCCCAAATTGTTAGACCCATTTTATTCTGCTTCTTGAGTCTGCTTGGATTCGCTTTGTTCGCCGGAAATGTTGTGGCAGAGTTGCCGTTCGAGAACGACGGCAACCTTTATGTCGCGATGTACAATTCAGATACGTACAAGATTTTCACCAAGAGTGGCGAGTCCGTCGGTACGCTGACCACGCCAGGATTAAATGGACCGCGCGGGTTGGCATTTAATCGCGCCAATGGCGATATTTGGGTGACGGGCGAGTTAAGTAACATGGTCTACGTGTTCGACAACGAACACAATCTGCGATGGTCGTTGACCCATCCTGATTTTAATCAGCCGGTGGGAGTTTCTTTCAAAATGACGCAAGGCGTCAATGCGGATGACCAAGAAGTCTATATCAGCAACTCCGGAACAGGTGCTGGTACCACGGGCAACAACATCATGGTATTTGATCAACAAGGGAATTTCTTGCGTAGCTTTACGCGCGATGGTTTGGTCGATCCAAATTGTACAGCTTTCTTTCCCGATGGCAGTTTCTACGTCTCGAATCGACTTGGATCGGTCAATGACAGTGGCGGTTCGGATAGGATCTTTGGTCGTGTGGACAAGTTTGATGCCAACGATCAGTTCCAGTTCAGTTTCAATGCCCCCGGCATGGCGAGCGTAATGGCTGTTGCCCGAGATCCAAACGGCCCGGGCGACTTGGACGATACCGTTTGGGTGACGTCGGGCGGGGGCGATCGCGGCATCTACGAGTTTGATCAGGAAGGCCACCTGCTGAACACTATTCTGCCAGCCGAATTACCGCGCGTTGGCGTTCCCGGGGCAACTATGGTGCCGCAAGGGATTGCGTTTGATGACAACGGCAACATGACGGTTGTGTCGTGGACCGGGGGCGTCTATCAATTTGATGGGGACGGCAATTTTCAAAACGCTTATGATCCTGATCCGTCGATCGCCTCTGCAGCGGGAAAATCGCGCAGTATGGCGTTCGAGTTTCAAAAAGTTACTGAGACTTTGCTTGGCGACGTCGATCTCAATGGTGAGGTTAATTTTGAAGACATCCCATCATTCATAGAAGTTCTGATCGGCGGCGAGTTTCAATCTGAAGCAGATATTGATCAGGATGGAGACGTTGATTTCGAAGACATCCCATCGTTTATCGCAATTTTGATCGGCCAGTAATCTGAAAGCAGGAAAATGGGGCGTGCCCTGCCCTTTTGACTCCTATGCGGATGCTTGCAAACGATCTATTCGGTTTCTAAATTGAAGTCGATGACATTTGACCCGGCCGCAACGGTTGCGGTCAGATCCGATTTCTTTCGATCACCGTAACGTGGCGCCAGCATTTCTTTACGTAGGTCACCGGGGACGACTCTTCTGGGTTGCCCGTCCTCACCGACAATATCGCGCGTCAACTCTGTGACTATTGTGACTTTATGGTCGCCGATCTCTGCGCCTTTAACGGTTCGAGTGTAGCCCAACGTATAGTAGCCGTTTTCATCGGTATACCCGACCGAAGCACGCCCGGCCGCCGGATAAAATTGGACCGCGGCTTGGTCGATCGGATTGCCATCGATGGTTACCACACCTTCCACTCTTCCGATGTTCCCGGATTCGCCGCAACCACAGAACGCCAGAAATAACCCACACAAGCTCAGTTTCAAAAACTGAAATCCATGATTCATTGTCCACTCCTTTTGAATTTCTCAAAAAAAAAACGGCCGCTCAACGGCCGTTCGATTCACAAACGATTTCTATAAAAAGACGAGCCGACTAGTGCTTTGTTCCAATTCAATTTTAGGGTAGTGGACTTCGCCAGAAGTCCCTCGCGGCAAGCTGAGCCAAGGAATTCTGGCGAATCCCACTACGCTCAAACCTAAATCCAAGCCGGAACAAAGCACTAGTTAAAGGAGTCGACCTCGCCATTGGCTTTGGTCCCCATCGCCTCATAGACATCGCCGCCTATCGTTTCTTCAACGAACGTCACGGAGCCATCGGCCCTTCCAAAGGTTGCACCGCCAGGATGCAACGCTTATCAACAAATTAGATGTTAATAGTGCGGGAGGTTAGCTATCGCAATTTCATGATTCGCAAGTTTCGCACTGTTATCGCAGATGACATCTTGTGTACTTGGAGGCTGCTCGCTTGAAAAACTCACTTGTAAGTCTAGATCTAAATGTTACACTATGTAACGGTACGTTTTGTAGCAGATGTTGAGGACGAGAATAGATGGCTAAGTCGAAACAAAAGATCAAACCGAAACTCAGTGAGCTGGAAAATAGCGTCATGTCGGTTCTGTGGCAGCTGAGCGAAGCGACTGCGGAGAAGGTACGGCTCTCGCTAAAGACTTCTCCAAAATTGAAAGACTCGACGATTCGGACAATTCTCAAACGTCTTGAGAACAAAGGCTACGTAGAACATCGAACGGAGAAACGCACTTACGTTTACTCGCCCACCGAAGACTCACGCGACGTGGCCGCTGAAGCCGTTGAGGGCATTATCGAACGGTTTTGCAATGGTTCTCTGGAAAATTTGCTGGTGGGGATGGTAGACCGAGAGGTGGTGTCCCCCGATAAGCTGGAAGCACTTGCTAAGAAGATCGCCAAAGCCCGCGCTGGCTCCGGTCGAAAGTCGAAACGATCTGATAGAAAAGGAAAGTGATAGCGATGATTATTTTTCTCGATACCCTGTTGGGGCTGATTGTTGCTTGCTCGCTCAAAGCAATCGGGCTCGCGCTGGTCGCTTGGTTGAGCTTAACGTGCCTATCCCTCTTTCGAGACTACAACGCGAATTTGCACCACCGCGTGTGGACCGGCGTTTTATTGGCAATGCTTGCCTTGCCCATTCTGCAGTTTGCCGTTCCGCCGATTGCTGTTCCCATTCCGGCCATTGTCCCGTCCGATCTTGCGGCGGCTGTCGATGAGGTTTCCGCTTTGAACGAGCAAGCTTCGGGGATACAACCAACTGCAACACTCCAATCACCGTCCCTGATCAACCCGGATCATGTTGTCTCTCATGTGACGCCGGAGCAGATACCGGTTGAGCAAGTTTACTCTCCGCTGAGAGTCTATGCGTCGAGGATGTTGAACTGGCGAACTCTTCTTGCGGCTGTTTACGTGGTTATCACAGCCCTGTTGTTGATTCGATTACTTTTGGGGCTCTGGTCGGTCAATCGATTGTACCGCCGAGCGACTCGAGTCCAAATTGAGGCCGAAGGCGAGACGTCGATCTATGAGCTTCCGGGGAATGATATTCCATTTACAGTTGGTTTGTTTCGACCGACGATTCTGTTGCCAGAGCACTGGCGAGATTGGACGCCGGAGGTGCTTGCCTCCGTGTTGCAGCATGAGCAGACGCACGCTGACCGGCGCGACCCCCTCGTCGCGTTCCTTGCGGAGCTAGGCTGTTGCCTCTACTGGTTTCATCCGATCGCATGGCTTGCTCGCAAACGTTTGGCAAGTCTTGCGGAAGACGTTTGCGACGACTCAGTCTTGGCTCAGTCTGAAGACCGCCCCGGCTACGCTTCCCACCTTTTAGAGGTCGCGTCCAAGATCAATGGCTCGACTCGATTGTCAGGCGCTCAGGGAATTGCAATGGCGAAAAAAGATTCTCAGCTCGAACGTCGAATCGATTTAGTGTTGGATCCGAGTAGATCCTTGTCGCGGCGTCTTGGTTGGAACGGTGTCGTTGTGGCGTTGCTGTGTGTTTTGGCTTCTGTCGCCTTTGCCGCTATACAAGACTCCGAAGAAAAGGAACCGCAAGCGTCAACAATACAGACTGAGATCATTGATCAGAGCGAGTTGACGGAGCTGGAGTTTGATCGTGTAAAGAAAGTCAAAGTCGTCGATGTTCAGGGGCAGCCGATTGAAGGGGCGCGCATCACGGTGACTGGAGGAGGATACATTAATGGAACCGGAGTTGGCTGGCCATTCCCCAAAGTCTCTAAACCAACGGCCACTACGGGCGCAGCAGGAATCGCCGAGCTCAAGTTTCCTACTTACTTCCAGATTAGCGAACGCATTAGGCCTTCAATTCTTTACTGCGAAATCATGCACCCGGACTATTGCAAATTTGAGTCGGCGAGTTTTTCGGTGACGGATAAAAACATTGAAATTGTTGAGCGACAAATACTGAGTGAGGGTGCAAAGGTTTATGTTACCGCCAAGGTTGGAGGCAAGTCATATTTTGGAACAGATCTGTATCTCGTTTCGGGAAGTTTTAGTGGGCGATTGGAGTCGTCAGACGACAAGCCACAAGTTCGGCTTCCGGCCGGCAGCACAATGGTCCGCGTTGTTGCCCTTCCTCCGGGCCAGCCGACCCTGTTCGGCAAAGCAACACTAGTGGAGGTTGATGACGGGGAGGAATTGAATTTAGAGGTTGATCTGAGACGTGGAGTTACCGTCACGGGGCGATTGGACGATACCGTCCCTAGACCGGTTGTTAATGGAGCTGTTGAGGCGTATGTGACGCGCGTCCCGAAGTCCTTAGAATCGCCAAACTACACTCAAGTCACTTCTTGGAAGCTCTCTACAACCGTAGACGCTGACGGAACTTTCTCGTTAAACGACGTTCCCGAAGGTGACTTGCAGGTAATCGCGATTTGCAAGGGATATAGGACTGCCCATCCAAGAGCTCTCCCTGACTTTCCTGTCTCACCGCACCTCAAAAAGCCTTACGATAATCATCCACAGGTTTTTCGAGTCGGCTCAGACCAACCGATCACTTTGACGATGACGCGCACGACCAGTTGTCGAATCAAAGTCACTGGGCCTGATGCACGACCGATCTCCGATGCGCAGTGCTGCTTTTCCCCCAACGTATACTGGT
This sequence comes from uncultured Pirellulaceae bacterium, assembly GCA_964503675.1. GTDB lineage: Bacteria > Planctomycetota > Planctomycetia > Pirellulales > Pirellulaceae > Mariniblastus. The sequence continues at coordinate 13,229 of CAZDBE010000008.1, forward strand.
GGAATTTGGGGGCCAGTCTGTACTGTGTTGGTCCACGTAACTGCTCAGGCCGTGACTACCTAGAACACCCCTCTTTCCACGAGAAATTTTGGAAGCTGCGCAATTCGAATCGCGAGACGACCTACCGGTCTGTTACCGACAAAAATGGTCTGGCAACTGTGCACAATCTGCCGTACGGCGGAAGTGAAAGCTTTGCCGTGATACATGACAGGTATCAACTTCCAATCAATGAACGTTTCCAAAGCAGAAATTCGAGTGTTCAGTTGAGCCAAGACGAACTGACTGAAATCACGGTTCAAGTCCAGCCGATTGGCGATGACTTTGTGGGCGATGCACATCAGGAAAAAGAAGATGCGGTTATCGCCTGTGAGGCGGAACAGTTTAAGACAGAAATCCCTAAAGCGGTGCCCACTCGGATTATCAAAACTAAAGCCGAACCCTCTGAACTTGCCGGAGTAGTCATCGATGAAGAGGGCAATCCGCTCGACGATGTCAAAGCCCACATGTACCCTTGGGTATCGAAAAAACGCTACATAAAGAAGACTGGCAAAGAAGGCTCGTTTTGCTTTTCAGATTTGGAGCGAGATGAGGGGTATGTCATCGAGTTCTCCAAACCCGGCTATTCTCCCGCGTACTTCCTAGACCAGAAAGCGGGCACTCAGGATTGGACGGTAGTATTGACACGGGGAACGTGGCTGGAGGGACAAGTTTTGTCTTCCAAAGGAGAGCCAGCAGCCAATGTTAGGATTCGCGCGGTTCGAGGACCGTTCCAGCGCACTCCTGGTCGCATCACTAGCGAAATAAACTCGGAAACCCAATCAGATGACGAAGGCAATTATCGTCTGCACCTGGAGCCCGGTGAGTACGAAGTTCTCGCGCGGCAATCTGGTGCCGGAGTAATACGAACGAACAGAATGAAGATTGCCTCCAAAGACAAACGCAAACTGGATCTTCAGTTGAGAAAAGGCGTAAATTTTAAGGCTACCCTCACAGACAGCGTCACGGGCAAACCGGTGGAAGGAATAATGCTATGGAATTGGACGAAACCAGAAGTTAAAGGCGTTTCCAACAAAGATGGTATTATCGAAATACCTGATATGTATCCGGGCAAGTTCGAATTCAACATTGCGAAACCGGGCGAACTTCGAAGCGAAACTGCTGGAAAATATGCGCGCTGGTGGAGTCGCAATGCGACACGCCAATGGGATCGTGAGAGCGAACCGGATGATCACATTCAACGGAATTTCGATAGTCTTGAGTTTGAGCTTGCCGGAGACAGCAAGAAAGTAAGCATCTCTTTGGAGCCCTTGGTGAAGATCTTTGGAAAGGTCCTAGATCCTAACGGAGAGCCTGTTGAAGGTGCAACCGTTTCTCTCGCCAAAACGGGCAGCGGAAACTCGATCACTGGCGACACTCGATATAGTTTTACCTCCAATGAGAGGGGAGACTTCCAGATGAAAGTTCCGGCTAGCAAGAAAGTGGAATACAATCTGATTGTGCAAGACGGACCATACCGCAAACGCCGCAATTGGGCCAACGGAGTCGGGGATCCCTTTCGGACGCAACCGGGGCAAATTGTTAAGGACGTGGTTTTGAATTTGACTCGTCCAGCCACTGTTGAAGGAACGGTTTTGAATGAATCTGAAAAGCCACGCGCCTTCATCGGCGTTCGGGCTATGTCACGTGACGGACTCGACAACCGTTACTATGTGCCAGAAACCAAAACTGATGCCAACGGGAAATATAGGCTAGAGCATGTTCGCCCAGGAAAGCACTTTATCCAAATTGAACCAATGTGGCTCGACCCCAAACTGGCTCCCGATGGAACAACTCAGAACATTGAACTTGAAGATGGCGAAGATGTGGAAGGCATCGACTTTCAAACAGATCCCCCGCTGCAGTAGCCTAAGCGATGGTCGGTTGTGAATCGTTGGCTTCTGACATCAGAGTTCGGTTTTTTGGTGTACAATTCTGACACCCAGGAGACTCGGTTGAGACCTGCGAACAGACTGACCATCAAACAATAAATAGGCAATGACCATGACTTCAAATTCCTCCCGTTTTCAGTTCGCATTTTCTGTTGTAGTTGTGTTGTTACTGTCGATGACGCCGTGCGGTGTGGTGGCTCAGGAAAAGACAGACGCGCGTTTAGAAGGTACTTGGCAAACAGCGGCCGTACTGCCAGACGGTACGACGTTGCGAGCAGATTTGGTGCTCGCCGGATCGAACGTGGCGTTGAATGGGAAACTGGTGGGTGAAGGCGGAGAGATCGAGCTAGAAGAGGCGACGCTGGATGGCAAAGAGGTTGAACTCAAATTCGACTATGACGTGGAAGGTGAGACTCGACCGATTGTCATTTCGGCGACTTGGGAATCGGCGAAGTCTCTCGAAGGCGAGTGGGTTATGAAGGGGACCGATGGCGAAGATGTGGCTGAAGGCGAGTGGTCGGCGACTCGAGAATCTGAAACGATCGTTCTGTTTGATGGAAAATCGCTGGACCAATTCCGTGGCTATCACCAAGAAGAAATTGGCGCGGGTTGGAAGGTTGAAGACGGCACGATGCACTTTGACGGTACCAAGGGCAGCGGCGATATCGTGACCAAGAAAGAGTTTGAGAACTGTGTGCTTGAGTTTGAATGGAAAATCTCCGAGGGTGGCAACAGCGGCGTGATGTATCGCGTTTCACTTGGTGATAAGAAACCCTATTTGAGTGGCCCAGAATATCAGGTGCTTGACGATGCCAAACATCACGATGGCAAGAAACCATCAACCTCCGCCGGTGCGCTGTACGCATTGTACGTTCCCGAAAATAAGAAACTGAACGAGGTTGGTCAGTGGAACACCTCCAAGATCGTGTTGAAGGGGAACAAAGTCGAACATTGGCTAAACGGCAGCAAAGTTGTCGACGCGGAAATCGGCAGTGAGGACTGGAACGCGAAAGTCGAACCCAGCAAGTTCAAGACGTGGGAAAAGTTTGGCAAGAATAAAAAAGGCCATCTTTGCTTTCAGGACCACGGGGACAAGGTTTGGTACCGCTCGATCAAGGTCGAGGTGTTGAGCGCCGGACAATAAAAGAAGTCGGACCTGACCATGTTGTTCGTCACAGAATATTCTTTGCTTTCTCAACGCTCCAAACGGTTGGGAAATCTCAGTTTGACCACCAATTAGGATAAGACAGCCGAGGCAGTGTTGGCCTTCTGTTTTGAGAGCAATTTCAAGATCGAATCAGCGCAAATCGGGCGTCCACCAAAATAGCCTTGGTATATTTTGCACCCAAGTGAGTGCAGGCAATCCCGTTCCGCTATGTTCTCAACGCCTTCGGCAACACACTTCGAGCCAATCGCGCGACTCATGGAGAGAATTGATTTTACAATTTCTGATTGTCGTGGGTTTTGATCGATGGCACTGACAAATGATCGATCAATTTTCAGGGTGTCGATTGGCAAATTGAGCAAATATTGCAGTGATGAAAATCCTGTGCCGAAATCGTCAATCGCAACCCGAACCCCATTCGCTCGCAAACTCAGTATTGCTGCTTTGACAGCCTCACTGCAGCCCAGAAACATGTGTTCCGTCAACTCAAGTTCAATCGCGCTGCCCGGTAATCCGTGATCGGCAAGTCCACTGACAACTTTAGAAATTAACAAGTCCACGTTCTCAAAATCAACTGCCGATACGTTAACTGAAACATAGATATCGGGATTGCATTTGCGAAACTCTTTCACAGCTACGAGTGCTTGTTTGATGACCAAATCCGAGATGGGGGATATCATACGTGATTCTTCCGCGAAACGGATAAACTCCATTGGAGAAACGACGCCTCGTTCTGGATGACGCCAACGGACTAATGCTTCTACGGCAAGAATGCGCTGGTTGACCAAATCAAATTGCGGCTGAAACTCCAAGAAAAATTCGTCGTTTGAGATTGCCCTTTCTAGGTCTGCCTGTAACTCGTCACGGCGTCGTCTACCTTCGGCCATTTCAATCGAAAACGACAGACATCTGTTTTTGCCTTGTTGTTTTGCTACGTACATCGCAGAATCGGAGTGCATCATTAGTTCGGAGGCCGATTCTCCATGATCTGGGAATAGGCTCAAGCCGACGCTACCTCCTATTCGTATCGACTGACCAGAAATTAGATATGGCTGTCGAATAACCTGCAGCATTTGTTCGATTTGTTTCATCGCGTCTTCAAGATCCTTGACTTCGCGGAACAGAATCACAAACTCATCACCGCCGAGGCGGGCCACCAGATCATCAGGCCGCAGCTCCTTCCGCATACGACCAGCAACCTTGGTCAGGAGGCGATCACCAGCGAGATGCCCGAGACTGTCGTTAACTTCTTTGAATCCATCGAGATCAATAAATGCTACGGCAAAAGGTTTCTTCCGTGTGCTTTTTTCAATTTCGGTTGTCAATGTCTTCGCAAAATAGCTCCGGTTGGGAAGTCCTGTCAGTTCATCATGCGTTGCCTCGTGAATCAGCCTATCCATTGTCATTTTGACAGTTTCTTGAGCTCGAATTCGTGCAAGTGCAGATTCCAGAAAACTACCAAGCGCCGAAAATAAACTGATGGACTCATCGAGTGAAGGAAAGGCCTTAGCTGTAGCCACATTTAAGATCGAGATAATTTTTCCGTTCGAACGAATAGGCGTAGAAATCCCTTCACGTAGTCCTTGGCTTGCCAGCTTTTTAAGTTCCACATGCTCAGTATCTGTGAGATCAATATGGCGACATTCACCTCTGTTCATGACGACTTCTGCTGCGGAGCCAGCTAGAGGAAACGTAGCGTTTTGCGGAATCGCATCGTTGCCGGTAAGCGCTAATACCACGCACTCTCCCGCAATGAGATTTGGGGTGACATAGCTGACTCGATCCGCACACAGAAATTTTGTTGCGGCTTCGGCAACGATATTGAAGACATCCGTCTGGCTGTTGGCAATGGCTAGTTGCTGTCCAACTTTATTAAGCGCTTCCAGCTGAATCGCATAGGAGGACTGGATTTGCTGACGCGTGTTGCGTGCTCGTGAGAGTCTTGAGGCCGAACTAGAAATCAGATTTGCAAACTCACGCAGCTGGTTGGCATGTGTTTGCCTGAAGTCCACTTGAGAAGTCTGGTAAATAACGATTGTCGCGCGAGTGTCCTCACACAGCTTGAGCGGAACACACCAAAGCGTCTGTATGTCCAAGGCTCGCAAGTGTGGAAGGTCGGAGAAATCGGAAGAGATCTCGATCTCGCGATACTGGTCTGCAGCAAGGCACACGCTTCGATGGTCATTAATATCACAGGTGTCAAAATGCCGAGAGACTTTCTTTTGCTGATCCTTTGAGTTGAATTTATATGAGTGCGTTTCGATCCACTCTTGTCCATGAGAAACGTAAATCGCAGCTGTACTGCGGAACTTCTTTGCGATGACCATCACAGAAGTCTGAAAGATTTCATAGAGCGACGAACATTCGGCAATAGGAGCTTCGCCTATCTGGGCAGTGTCGAGAGGCTGATTTGGGAGGACATTCGTTTTAGTAGAGTATAGGTGTGAGGGGTACATGCTTGCGTGAGTAACAAAAGAGAAGAGAACTCGGCGGCAGAATAGCCGCATTCCTTGTCGTGCCTCGAGAAGACCGATACTGGAATGGGCAACAGTAGGTCCTACGTAAGGTTTGGCGAGGGACTTACCGAGTTTGTAGAAAAATAGCTACGCAAACTTTTTTTGGGAAATACAGAAGTCAGGATACTACCGATCATTGCGATTTTCTGTGCTGGCCAATTGACGGCAGTCCAACAGAATATCGAATGACTGCCGAGTAGGACTGAGTATTACGAATGTAAAACCGTGCCCGTTCACGCTTTGAAGCACTCAGCCTATAGAATGCCTAGGGCATTTTGAAAGGAAGGAGCAGGCCTCTTCCCCCCCCTAATATTGCCTACTCTTTTGACGTTTAGACTGCCACTCTCTCCAGCTTTGATAACCGGCATGAAGACGTTTTTCTTCCAGCTGTTCACGCATAAGTTCTAGCGTCTGCGAGTATTGGCGATTGTTTGCTTGATTAGTAAATTCGCCCGGGTCCTTTTCTAGGTCGTAAAGCTCGTAGCCACGTTCTCCGAATCCCCACTGAGTGAATCGCCATTGGTTTGTGCGAAGACTTTCACCGCCGCTGCGAGAAATCGTAAACGCTTGCTGTTTGGTCCAATCTGCTGAATTCACATCCTTGAGCAACGGCAATAGGCTAGTGCCGTGTAAGGTTTCCGGAGGCGACAGGTTTGATAGTTCGGCCAAGGTTGGGTAAAGATCAATCAGTTCTGTGATCTTTTTCGATGTCTGGCCGTGTTGCATATTCAACCAAGGCACGCTGACAATAAACGGCACGCGTGTCGATTGCTCAAACAGGTGTTGCTTCTGAAATTTGTTGTGCTCTCCCAGTAGATATCCGTGATCGCTTGTAAAAACGACGATCGTGTTTTCGGCCAGACCATTCTCCTCTAGCGCCGAGAGCACGCGTCCCACTTGAGCATCCATATAGGAAACACTCGCGTAGTACGCCTGCAAGAGACCTTTGTGTAGCTCAGGCGTGATTCCATACCGATGAGCATTCTCCTTATAGTTGCGAATTATCTTAGGAACGTCTTCAAGATCGTCTGACGGAACCGCCGGGGCGATCATCTCATCTCGGTTGTAGCGATCAAAGTAAGAGGTCGGGGCGACAAGTGGAACATGAGGTCGCACAAAACCGACGGCCAAGAAAAAGTGTTTTTCATTCATGTTCCCCAGCATCTTAATCGCTTGATTTGCGGCCATACCATCGGCGTGCACAGTATCTTCTCCGCTGGCGGCGACCGATCGAAACGTCTGACTGCTGGTGTCTTTTGGGGACCACTGTCCTGCCACTCCACCGGCTTCGTGTTCCGGTCCTTTAATGTTGATCGCTTCGTCCCACGACTGAGGGTCATCGTGCTCGGTAGTACCAGCAATGATGTCGGCTGGAATTCTCATGTGGTAGATTTTGCTGACCCGCGCGGTGAAATAGCCGTGCTGGCGAAACAACTGCGGAAGCGTGACCACGTCTGGCATACTTCCGCGCAGAGTGCCGGCATTGCCAAGCGTTCGGTTGGTATAGGGATAGAGGCCTGACATGATCGAAGCACGTGAAGATCCGCAAACGGGGTACTGGCAGTGCATGTTTCCAAAGCAAACCCCGCGTTGAGCAAGTCGATCTAGGTTGGGTGTTTTGCATTGAGGATGGCCAAATCCGCTGAGTGCAGTATTCAGATCATCTGAAATAATGAAAAGAACGTTTGGCTTAGAAGGGACCTCAGCGTCAGAGGGCTGTGCATAAGAAACATTTGAAGCACAACCTAAAAGGGCCACGCAAACAAGCACTAGGGATGTTCTTCGAAATGTACTGTTTCTCATTTTTTGCCAATGCAAATTAGCTCCTTCATTGTGCGATGATAAATCTTGCCGTTGCTGTAACTGGGTGTGTTCACTGACCAAGTCTCGCCAAACTTTCCCAGATCATTCAGCGCCACCAGCGCCGTTTCATCAAATGTCTTTGCAGTGCCATCAATCACTTGCACCCTTCCGCACATGAATGTGAAATACAAATATTGGTTAATGGCAATCGTATTTCCATTGAAACACCAATACCATCCGGTGCGTTTGGAACGTACGTCGCCGGCGACATCAATGCCTCGGCTGTTGTTGGTCATTTGAGGATAAAGTGATCCGTACTGATGAGATTTCACGCCATCGATCTTGGGCGTGGGAAACGGAATCTCCAAGTACTCGACTTTGTCGGTTTCCACGTTGATCCGAGCAATACTGTGCTTCGGCCCAAGGTTGATTGAGCGTTTCCCTCGTTTGCCTTGGAAGTAGTAACACTGGAAATAGACGTAGGGATAGACGTCGATGTTGGCGTGCCAAGCAGGAAAGACGGTCATCGAAGGTTCGATTTCATCTAGGTTCACGCCGGTCTTCGTTGAGAATGCTTTTGTAACTTCATCATAGGATGTCACGGCGACGTCTCTGAGAAAAGAAATGCGTTTTGCTTCGGTGCCATCGGCCGTGTTGAGCACGACTAAATCGGTTAATGTTTCGTCCAGCCAATACGAATACGTCTGGTTCCAGCACTGCGTCACCTGCGCTTTGCCGTCAGGCAGCGCTTTCCAGTTCCAAATCGTTTCACCCGCTTTGTCACCATCGGCACAGGTCAGCGTTAATCCGGCTGGTGCTTCTGGCGGCTTGTGATGAGCGCCACGTCCACTCAAGATGCCGTGACCTCCTCCGGGTAATCTTCCCAGCACCGGCGTGTTGTAGTGCGTTAATCCTTCGGCGGCTGTCCACTTAAGTGCGCCCGTTTTAGCGTCGAAGCCGCGGATGTAGTTCCAAGCGTCCTGTTTGCGTTTAGGGTCGTCCGGATCAAGCGGTTCAACGTTCAAGATGGTGTCGCCGAACTTGATCGGTTCAAACTGCTTATTGAACGGTCGTCCCAGCGTCGGCGTCCAACGGCGCGTCCAAATTTCTTCGCCGTCCACTGTCCAGCAACCCATCTGTCCGCTGGCATTGCAAAACCAAACATGTGTGCCGTCGGTTATCGGCGTCGGGCTACTGCTACTGCTGAATCCGTAGGCATAGATGCTCTTTGCCGTCGGATCTCCGTTGAGTTCTTTGCTCCATCGTTGTTCTCCGGTGTTGGCGTCGAAGCAGTGCATGACAATGTCAGCCCCTTTGCGATCTTGCTTTTTCGCAGCGCTGCCCGCAGGCAATGGTTTCATCGTCGTCAGGAAGATCATGTCCTTCCAAATCGCGATTCCACTCTGCCCGGTCTCCGGCAGCGTTGTCCTCCACAGAATATTCTCTTCTCTCTCTACGCTCCAAGTTGTTGGAACATGATCGTCGGTCTCAACCGTCCAATTATTATTCGGCCCTGCTGCCTGCGGCCATTGAGGCGCTGCCAACAAACGATCCGACTGGAACGCCGCGATGAAAACGAAAAAGATAAACGGAAACGTAAGGAACTTGTTGAGCATCTTAATTCGTATCAGTTACCCGTTCGGATCGTCCAGCAACTCTTGCAGCCGTAATTGTAACGCTGGCGAAAATCGCGGCAGCAAAGATTCATCGATCATTCTGTTTCCTCGAAATTATTATAACACGATGTGTAAAACAATCGAACGACCGTGAATATTCGCTGTTCAGTCGTTCGTCTGCGTTAGACGACCATTCCGCCATCGGTGATGGGCCACGAAGAGTCCGGCACACCGAGCTGAATCCGACACACTACACATTCGGAGGGATTTCTGGGAATCGTTCCAGATACTCCCAATGGGCACCGGCAAACCACGTCGCAGATTCCGTCATTCTTTTGGGTGTAAGTATCGCTGCGGCACGAGAACCAATGATGCTTCCCGCAACCAGCATGAAGGCAGCTAGAAAAAGCGCGATCACTCCGTATCCGGCATTGGCTTCGTTTCCCGGTTGAAGCATCCAAGCAATTGATCCGACAAACAAAGCGATCGCGGCGAGCGCCAACACCCAGCCTATAGCGATCCCGTTTCGCCGTTTGGCTCCCGTTTGTTCCGTGATTGGCACTTCTAACTCGTGCTTCTTTCGGACAACCATCGCCAGAATGATGTAGATGAGGACTTGAACCAGAATCGCTAAATACACTGCCGGATGATGCCAGTAATACTTACGCTTGATCTTCCGTTGGCTGGGCTCGTTGGTTTTGACGCAGATCGGAGGCAGTACCGCCTGCTTGTGAACGACCAATTTTTTACCATCACGCCAGATTCCCTGATTGCTTCCGGGCGATGCCGCAGAAATCTTAGAAGACGATTTTGGCGCGTTGTACGGGTTGTTGGAACTCACGTGTTTCTTTCTGATGAGGTTAACGTCGCTTAAAAAGGTTTGAACGAGCTCGATGTTTGAACGAATTCGATAAATGGCAAATTCGAAACGCACCCGAAAAAGGCTTGCCGCGCGGTTGCTCTCAAGTGGCTGGAATGAATCAACGAATTAGTCTTGTCCTGTCAGAGTAAACGCAGCCCAGTAATACGGATGGGCAGCGCCGTACAGTTCTCTTCTGATCTTGATGCGAGCGAGTTGAGCCTGGCGGAGAGACTCGGATTTGGTTTTGCCCGCTGCGAGGTTCTCGAAAAATAGATTCATCAGCTCGGCCGTTTCCGCATCGTTGACTTTCCAAAGCGAGGCTAGGATTGATTCGGCGCCGGCCAACTGGAAGGCTTGTCGCAGCCCGGCAACGCCTTCGCCATTGCGGATGTCGCCGATGCCTGTATCGCAGGCGCTCAAGACTACCAATTTCGTTCCTCGAAAGTCGATGCCGGTGATCTCCATGCCGGTCAGAATCCCGTCGTCGTCACCGACGATAGAGTTGCGGTTATTGCAGCCGGAAAGTAACAATCCGCACCGCAGCAAGGGATTCTCCAGCGGTTGGTTGTTCTTGTCGAGAGCAACCGAATGCTGGCCGGCCAAGCCGGCACGGGATGAGTTTTTGCGATCAACTTCTTGTGTCGGTAAAAAGAATCCGTGTGTGGCGAAGGCTGCGATCTTGGGGCTCTTGAGTTTTTTTGCGGTGTGTTCGAGTGCCCAACGTTTGGTGTACAGAATCGGCTCGAACAACGTATAGGCTTTGATGCTAGGCTTGATTGCGTTGGCTTCTTTACCCGTGTTAGGGAGCGGTTGGACTTTCGACAGAAGATTATTAGGTGCGATGCTGCGTGTTGGCGAGGCATCTTCGGCAGGCAGTTTCTTGAACATGCGCCGGATAGATTCCTGTTTCTGTTCAGCCGCTTGATCGAAAGAAGGGTTGGCGAACACGACTGGGGCTTTGGTAGGCCGCGAGTCAGGTTTGGCAAGTAAATCACGAGCGCTGGTCAACAATCGCAGATTGTATTTCTCAATTAGGTATTGGCTTTCGTCTTCGGCGTCTCCATCGGTGACCATGGGCAGCGTTGCCCAAGGAACCAGCCATAGCATGCCATCGGGGCTGAGAGCAATGTTTTCGACACCCGAGAGTTCGTTGGCGATTGGTTGCCAGATTTTCTTTGACAGTTTTTTCATGTCGAACCGCAACCGTTTGGTGGTAATTTCTTCCCCGGCGGTATCTAGTTCATCTTCGGAGTCTCGGAGCTTGTCGCGTAGTTGTTTGATCAACTCCTCTATTTCTTTCGCCAATCCAAGATCTACCATTTTGACGGGTTTGCTATCGGGATAAGTAATCCACGCAACGTACCGGGCTGGTTGCCACATGTCTTGCCCGTCAGGCGCCTCGAGGTTGAACACTTCAAAACGGGCGATGTCAACCAAAACGCCATCGTCGGGAACAGAGCGTTTCAGGGCGTCCAATTCAACCCACTCGCTCGATGCATCATTCTGGCCGCCGCCCAGCTGCAAGGAAAGTTCTCTGTCCTGAATATTGAGTCGCTCAATCGTTTCCAAACGCTGTTGAACCTGATCAGGATCAGCAGCGGCCATCGCCAGTTTCGCCAATTGGTCGCGTGTGGCGAGAAGCTGTTTGACGATAGCTGCCTTTTTGGGATTTCGAATGTCGCGTGTCAGCGAGTTGCGTTGGGCAAGCGCTTGTTGACCGACGCCTTTTCCATTGGCGAGCCATGTCGCTGACCGGGAAGTGCCCTCATCGGTTTTTGCACCGTAGTGCATGCCATAGGAAAGCGCCTTTTCAAGGGCTGTGAAATATTTCTCTTTGAGGAACCGTTGTTGTTCTTTGGCCGCTAGAGATGGGAGTATTCGACTCACGTGATTGGCCGCTGATTTTCTGGCGCGGTCAAACAGGACTCCGCTATCGCGATAATTGCCTTGTTCGGCCATTGCAGTTGCTAAGTTGTTCAAACTGTTTGCGGTTTTGGGGTGGTCTGCCCCAAGAGCTTCCTCCCAGATCTTCAGCGACCGCCGATGCAATGGCAGAGCATTGGCATAATCCCCTTGTGAGCTGTAGAGCGACGCTAAGTTATGCAAGCTAGTTCCTGTTTCCGGATGGTCGGGTCCGAGAGTTTTTTCGTATATCTTCAGTGACCGCTGGTACATTGGCAGGGCGCGGGCGTAATCTCCTTGTGATCTGTACAGCCTTGCCAAGTTATTCAAGGTTTGTGCAGTGTCGGGGTGGTCTGGTCCGAACGATTTTTCCGTGATCTTCAGCGACCGCTGAAAGAGTGGCAGTGCATTGGCGTAGTCCCCTTGTGCGTCGTAGAGCGTCGCCAAGTTGTTCAAAGTCAATGCAGTATCGGGGTGGTCTGGTCCAAGAGCTTTTTCGTCGATCTTTAGCGCGCGCTCAAAGAGAGGCAACGCGCTGGCGTAGTCCCCTTGGGCTTTGTAGAGCAACGCCAAGTTGTTCAAGCTTGTTCCCGTGTCGGGGTGGTCTGGTCCAAGAGTTTTTTCGTCGATCTTCAGCGCCCGCAGAAAGAGCGGCAGTGCTTTCGCGTAGTCCCCTTGGGCGTCGTAGAGTAGCGCCAAGTTGTTCAAGCTGATTCCCGTGTCGGGGTGGTCTGGTCCAAGGGCTTTTTCGTCGATCTTCAACGCGCGCTGAAAAAGTGGTAGTGCCCTAGCGAAGTCCCCTTGGGCGTCGTAGAGCAACGCCAAGTTGTTCAAGCTGGCTGAAGTATCGGGATGGTCTGGCCCGAAAGCTTTTTCGTCAATCTTTAGTGCGCGCTCAAAAAGTGGCAGAGCGCGGGTGTAGTTACCTTGGGTGTAATAGAGATCCCCCACGTTGTTCAAGCTGCTTCCCGTATCGGGGTGGTCTGGCCCGAGAACTTTCTCCCTGATCTTCAACGACCGCTGATACAGAGGCAATGCGCTGGCGTAATCCCCCTGGGATTTGTGGAGTAACGCCAAGTTGTTCAAACTGGTTGCGGTATCGGGGTGATCTGGTCCGAGAGCTTTTTCCTTGATCTTAAGAGCGCGTTGAAAGAGTGGCAGGGCGCTGGCATATTCACCTTGGGAGTAGTACAAGCTGGCTAGGTTGTTTAAGCTCAATCCCATATCGGGGTGGTCTGGTCCGAGAACTTTTTCTTTGATCATCACCGACCGCTTTAACAGCGGCAGAGCGCGGGCGTAATTGCCTTGGGACTCGTAGAGTTCAGCCAGCAGCCGTAGACTGCTGGAGATCTCATTGCTCTCTGAACCAAGAATCGCCTCTTCTATTTCCAAGGCTTGTTTGGCCAGATCAGTAGCTTTCGCAATATCGCCTGCCGTTCGCAACTTGAGCGCGGAATTGTAACTTTTAACCGCTCGTTGCAGTTGTCGCCGGTCCTGTTCATTAATTGGCTGGCCATCTTTACCTACGGTTTGGCCGGACGCGGTTTGGACGAAAACCAGTAGAAGAACTGCGAGAAGAAAAGAAAAATTTGTGCGGAAATTCATGGTGGATCGGCTGTGCTGAAAGTTGGACAGTTCAATGAATTGTCGCGACTCAGGTTTTCTTTTTAATATTTGGTACCTGTAACGTGGTTTGACCAAATTCAATGATAGACAAATTTCAATCGGTCCGCAAAAAGATCTGTTGCTTACAACCTTGGTCGGCTTAACCGGGTATAATCGGCATAGGATTCTTGGTTCTGGATGAATCGATCCACCCCTCTTGAGACTTTGATGATGGACTTCGGTTGGACAATTGGATTCGATAAGCCTTGGCTGCTGTTGTTGCTGCTTGTGCTGCCGCCGATGATCTATCTCAGCCTGACCTCTCTGGCCGGACTCGGGCCGTGGAGGAAACTCTTCGCGATCGCTCTGCGCTGTGTTTGCATTGGCTTGATTGTCTGCTCACTGGCTCAAATGAAGTGGCAGCAGAAAACCGACCGGCTGACGGTGCTCTATCTATTAGACCAAAGCGCCAGTATCACTCCGGCCAACCGGAAACTGATGCTGGACTATGCCTTCCGCCAAGTCAAACAACATCGTCGCAAGAAACAAGAAGACAACGCGGGCGTCATCGTCTTTGGAACCAACGCGCGAATCGAATCGGCTCCCTTCGACGGAGATCTCCCACTAACGGGCCGTTTGGAATCGGTCGATCGGCTGAACAACGGTGGCACCTCGATCGAATCGGCGCTCAAGATTGCTCAGGCAGCTTTCCCGGAAGGAACCGCGGGACGCGTCGTAATCGTCTCCGATGGAAATGAGAATGTTGGCGACGCGTTGGGAGTGGCCCGGGCGATGGCCGAAGACGGAATCGGAATTGATGTCGTGCCGGTCGAACTGCTTGCGCGGCAAGATGTTTCGGTGGATAAGGTCGATGTGCCGGCCGACATCCGCAAGGGGCAGAGTTTTCCGATCCGCGTTGTGTTGACCAATAAGTCGTCGCCGACCGAGGACAATCCTGACGGAACGATCACGGGGCAACTATCGGTTATCAACAACGTCGTCAGCATGAACTCGCAAGACGGATTGCTCAGCCAGAAGGTTACGCTCAAGCCCGGTAAGAACATCTTTTCTTTCGATCATAAACTCGAGCGGTCGGCGATGTATACGTTGACCGCCGAGTTCGAGCCAGAAGTCTCTACGGCTGACATGATCAGTGAAAATAATCGGGCTTCGTCGTTCACACATGTGCGCGGCAAAGGCAAGGTGCTGTTGATTGAAGACGCCTTTTACAAAAACGAGTTCGGTCATCTGGTCAGTCAGCTGCAGAAGAACGAGATCGAAGTCGAGGTGCGGGACACCGACCGGCTGTT
>CAZDBE010000008.1:27945-28500 GCA_964503675.1 uncultured Pirellulaceae bacterium
TTCGAGTCTTCGGCCGATCTGCTGCAGTACGATTCTGTGATCCTTGCCAACGTCGCCAAAGCCACCGGCGACGATACGGCTCAGGGCGACGTGAAATCGTTCTCCGATGCACAAGTTCGGATGTTGGTGGATAACTGCGAACACTTCGGATGCGGTATTGTGATGTTGGGTGGTGACCGAGCCTTTGGTGCCGGCGGATGGTCAAATACGCTGTTGGAGAAGTCGATGCCAGTCGACTTCCAGATCAAGAACAACAAAATCAATGCCGTCGGTGCTCTGGCGATGATGATGCATGCTTGCGAGATGCCGCAGGGGAACCACTGGCAAATCAAAGTTGCCGAAGAGGCGATCAAGGTGCTGGGGCCGATGGATCATTGCGGGATCGTAGATTGGGCCGACTTCAACGGGAAGCCCAAATGGCTGTGGCGGTTTGACAAACGCCATGGCGGCATCGATCGGGTTTTTGGAAATCGCCGCAAGATGTTGGGCCTAGTCAATCGGATGAACACCGGCGACATGATGGATTTTAATGCCCCCATGAAAACGATGTTGGCG
>CAZDBE010000008.1:28510-38989 GCA_964503675.1 uncultured Pirellulaceae bacterium
TTTTGATAAAGTCGACGCCGCGATGAAGCACGCGATCATTATTAGCGACGGCGATCCGACGCCGCCGACGAACGCGTTGCTCAGAGAATTTGTGAAACGCAAGATCAAAATTTCGACTTGTGCGATTGGAACGCATGGGCCTGCCGGTAGCACACCGCTCAAGAAAATCTCCAATGTCACAGGTGGCAAGTACTACGTGGTCAATAAAGCATCGGCGCTGCCGCAGATCTACCAATACGAGGCGCGGCGGGTGGCTAAGCCGGTGATCTACGAGTCGAAGACCGGGATATCCGCAGTGCCAGTGTCTTCGATGGCAAACCATGAGATTCTCAAGGGGATCGATCTAAGTACGCTGCCGCCGTTTCTGGGTTACGTGATGACGACTATAAAAACTAGCGGGCTGGTCGAGCGGTTGGCGATGACCTCTAGTCCTTCTAAGGCGGGCACAGAGGACAACCGAACGTTGTTGGCGACATGGCGGTACGGTAACGGCCGAACGATTTGCTTCACCAGCGACGCAGGACTGCGCTGGACAAATTCATGGGTGGACGACAGCCGCTACGATCAACTGTTTACTCAGATGGTCAGATACTCGATGCGTCCGGTGACCAAAGACGCTAACTTTTCGGTCGCCACAGATTACAAAGATGGCAAAGCACGCATCACGATTACCGCGCTTGATGAGAATGAAGAGTTTTTGAATTTTCTGGACATGTATGGTTCAGGAATTGGCGGCACCGAAACGACTGACCTGCAGTTCTCCCAAGTTGGGCCAGGGCGTTATGTGGCCATTCAGGATGTTGCGAAACAAGGCGACTGGTTGTTCACGATCTTCCCCGGTAAGGGCTATCAGCGTTTGATGACGGGCGTCAGCGTGCCGTATTCGAAAGAGTTTTCGGATCGGCAGTCCAATCTGGCGTTGTTGAAATCGATGGCTCGACTGGAACCGACCGGCGGCGAGGCCGGTACTCTGTCGCCAGTTTCATTGGAAACCAGCGCTATGGACGAGTTGCAGGAGATGAATACATTTCGTCCAACGCTGTCTTCGTCGATTAGCATTCAAGACGTCTGGCCGTGGCTGGTATTGCTTTGCGGAACTGTATTCCTCGCCGATGTGTTTGTCAGACGGGTTGCGATTACCTTTGATTGGGTGGGTGTTCTGTGGCGGAGATTGATAGCCAAGTTTACGGGCGGTGTTGTCGAAGAGAAACCGTCAAGTATGTCGCGACTCCAATCGCGGAAAGCCCAAATCGAGAAGGAGATTGAAACTCGTCGCAGCAGCGTGCGGTTCGCTCCTGATGAACCGGTTGATGATGCTTCTGAGAAATCTGGCAAACAACAGCTCGAAGACGTGATCGCCAGCGAGATTGAAAAGACACCGTCGCCGCTGCCGAAACCGGCAGACAATAAATTGGCGGTAGATGACGAATCAAGTTACACGTCGCGCTTGTTGGAGGCGAAACGAAAGGCGCGCGAAAAACATGAGCGCGGAGACGACGTAGGATAGGCTACGCAATATTTCACTGAAGAGAAAAAATAACGATGAGTGACACAAGCGAATTTACACAGCAGGCTTCCGAATTTCGGCAGCGGTACAACGCCGTCAAAGATGAAGTTGGTAAAGTGATAGTGGGCCACGAGGAGATCGTGCATGGCGTGCTGACGTGCATGATGATTGGTGGCCACTGTCTGTTGGAGGGTGCCCCCGGGTTGGGGAAGACATTGCTCGTTTCGACGCTGTCCAAAGCGCTTTCGTTAGATTCCAACCGAATCCAGTTTACGCCTGACCTGATGCCGGCCGATATTTTGGGAACCAACATGGTTGCCGAATCTGCCGACGGCAAGCGCGAGTTTCAGTTTCAAAAAGGTCCGATCTTTACTCAGATCTGTCTGGCGGATGAAATCAATCGCGCAACTCCCAAAACGCAGTCCGCGATGTTGGAAACGATGCAAGAAGGCACCGTAACGGTTGCTGGCACGTGCTACGAATTGAAGAAGCCGTTCTTCGTCTTGGCCACGCAGAACCCGATCGAGCAAGAGGGGACCTACCCATTGCCTGAGGCACAGTTGGACCGGTTTTTGTTCAAACTGATCGTTGGCTATTCCGGCCGGGAAGACTTGGGCACGATTCTCGATCGAACGACCAAGGGAATCAAAATCGAAGCCAATCCTGTGATGGACGGCGAAGAAATTCTTAAATGGCAGGCACTGGTCCGGGAGGTAATCCTTGCCGATCACATTCGCGACTATATCGTCAGGCTAACGCTTTCTACACACGCGGGAGGTGATTTGGCGTCGCCGGTTGCCAACCAGTACTTACGCTGGGGCGCTAGTCCGCGTGGAGCACAGGCGATCGTGTTGGCGGCCAAAGTGCGAGCGTTGTTGGAAGGGAGGTTCAACGTTGCGGTTGAAGATGTGCGGCGCGTGTTCCTACCGGCGATGCGACATCGCGTGGTGCTTAATTTTGAGGCGCAGGCCGAATCGATCGAGGCGGACCAAGTCCTGATGGAGATCCTCGACACGGTGCCGCAGAAAGTGGATGCTTGAGCCCCATGGCAAACCCGAAAACAGACTCAACCTCAAAGACCACCGGTCAACAAACTCTGCTTAGCCCTGAACTACTTGCCAAGCTGGAGCATATGGAGCTGATCAGTCGCAAGATCTTTCGGGGGCGGATGAAAGGTGAGCGCAAGAGTCGCCGGCGCGGGCAAAGCGTTGAATTCGCCGACTTTCGCAACTACGTAGCGGGAGATGACTTGCGGTTTATCGATTGGAACATGTACGCGCGGCTGGACAAGCTGTTCCTGAAATTGTTCTTGGAGGAAGAGGATCTGCACTTCTATTCGCTGATCGACGTCAGCGATTCGATGAAGTTTGGATCTCCGTCAAAATTTGAATACGCCAAACAGCTGGCTGCCGCACTGAGCTACATTGGGCTGTGCCGTACCGATCGCGTCAAAATAGAACCGTTGGATGCCAAGCGTTCCAATAGCGCGCCGGTTTTTCGTGGCCGCAAGAACCTCTGGCCAATGATTCAGTACTTGCAAGGGTTGGAGTCAGGCACCAACGTATCGCTTACCGAAGCAGTGAAGTCGTTTTGTTTGCGGAATTCGGGCAAGGGAATCGTTGTGCTGATTACCGACCTGATGGACAAGCAGGGGTACGAGGAAGCGCTGAAGTATCTGGTGGCGCAAGAGATGGATGTCTATCTGATCCATGTGTTGTCGCAGGAGGAAATTGATCCAGAAATTACGGGCGACTTGCGATTGATTGACTGTGAAGATCAAGACGTTGCAGAGGTAAGTGTCAGTCAGCGGTTGCTCGATCGATACCGATCGACGTTGGCACAGTTCATTGGTCAGGCGCGCGACTTCAGTTCCAAACGCGGCATCGTCTATACCATGACCAGCACTGAGCGGTCGGTTGACCGATTGGTGTCGCGGTACCTCAGGCAAAGAGGTCTGGTGCGATGAATTTTGTCGTTAATACATTGCCTTGGTGGGGCTGGCTGACGTTGCTGGCGGTTCCGCCTCTGATTTTCCTGCTGTACTTTCTGAAACTGCGGCGGAATCCTGTCGAGGTTCCCAGCACGTGGCTGTGGGCAAAAGCGATTGAGGACATGCACGTCAACAGTTTGTGGCAACGGCTGCGAAAGAACTTGTTGATGCTTTTGCAAATTCTTTTTGCGTTGTTGTTGCTGGCGACCTGTTTGAGGCCGGGTTGTGACGGAACCGATCTAGTAGGGCACCGATACATTTTCTTGATCGATAACTCGGCCAGTATGTCGGCGACCGACACGCCATCAGGCGTTAGCCGCTTGAAGTTCGCGAAACAAGAAATCCGTAAAACGATTTCCCAGATGCCGTCCGACACGTCGATGATGTTGATCAGTTTTTCCGACCAAGCCAGCGTTGTGCAGTCGTATACACGCAATAAAGGCGAGGCGCTGATTCGCTTGGACGGAATTCGACAGACGGAGCGGTCGAGTGATTTAAACGAGGCGCTGGTTGCGGCAGCGGGGCTGGCTAATCCCGGACGCACAAGCGACAAGGAAAGCTCACTGGACGTGCAAGTCGCCGAAGCGCTTGACGCGGTGTTGATGATTTACAGCGACGGTGGAGTCAGGAAGGTGCCTCGGTTTGCGCAGGGGCAGCTGTCGCCCGAGTACCACGCCGTTGGAAGTGCCGATGACCCTCCGGCCAACGTTGGCATCGTAGCGTTTTCGATTAGCGAACCGGCCGAAAATGGTTCGGCGCAAGTGTTTGCTCGTCTGCAGAACTCTGATGATGAGAGTCAAACTATTGATGTATCGCTGTTCGTTGATGATCAGTTGCAGGATGCGGAAGCTAATATTGAGATCGATGCTGGACAGATGACGAGTGTCAGCTTTGATCTGCCGAGTGTACTCGTTAACGTCGACAATCCAGTGGCCGTGCGACTGAAGATTGATCAAGACGACATCTACATGCAGGATAATCAGGCTTTCAGCGTACTCAATCCGCCCGGAAAATCGAATGTCTTGGTCGTTAGCCGCGACAACCAGTATTTTAAGTTCGCTTGTTCAACGGAGTTGATCAAGAAACAGGCGAACGTTGAGTTCCAAGATTGGGATTACCTCAAGGAGAAAGAGTATCTTGAGAAGTCTGTGCTGGGCGATTACGACTTAGCAATCTTTGAGGGAATCGTCCCTGAGGTGATGCCGCGCTGTAACACGTTGGTGATGGGCGTGCTGCCCAAGTCCGAGTGGAAGTCACTTGGTGAAAATTCTCCGACGCCGATCTTTGATTTCGATTCGTCTCATCCGTTACTCTCGTCTGTACAAATGGGCAGCGTGACAATCATTAATAGCGACAATTTGGAGGGGCCCAAGGGCAGCCTTTCGTTGATCGAATCCAGCGACGGACCTATCGGCGTGCTTGCTCCGCGTGAGGGTTACCTTGATTTCGTGCTTGGTTTTTCGATCGTGGAAATCGACGACGATGGCAACTCGGTTATTAATTCAGATTGGCCTAAAAAGTTGAGCTTTCCAATCTTTATCCAAAACGTGATTGCAAATCTTGGCGGTGCCTCCCGTTTCACCAGCGATCAAAATGTGCGGCCCGGAGATCTGCTGAAGCTAAAACGAAATGACGGCGTGAAGGGCCTAGAGATTGAAACTCCCGACGGTCGGAAGGAATTGATCGAAGCGCAGAAGGAGAACTCGTTTCAGTTTTCGGGTACTGATCGGTCTGGGATCTATCGTGTCCGCAATGCGCAAACGAAAGAGCTTCAGCGTCTGGTGCCGGTGAATTTGCTAGACGCAACGGAGAGCAATTTAGCGGTCAGAGAGTCGCTAGATCTTGGTTACTCGCAATACAAACAAATCAGCACGCGCGTTCCCAGTCGCAAGGAATGGTGGCCGTGGATGCTGGCAGTGGGCCTGGTGTTACTGATGTTTGAGTGGTTGATCTACAACCGCCGAGTATTCATTTAGTTGGATCGTAGAAACGAGCCTTAAAGATCGCGAATTTGCATAAAAATTGTGTCACGGCTATAGTTAACTTCTGAAAGGAATTTCGCACGTCGCCATTTGTGTCTGTTTCCTTCGTCTTATTTTTGCTTCCTATATTGAGGAGATGCAGATGAACCTGAAAACGACAAAGTTCACTCGTTTCGGTTTTACGCTTGTCGAGTTGCTCGTTGTAATCGCAATCATTGGAATTCTGATTGGCATGTTATTGCCCGCGGTGCAGCAAGTTCGAGAAGCGGCACGGCGGGTCAAGTGTCAGAACAACTTGAGGCAGCTAGGCTTGGCCTTGCACAATTTTGAGAGCGCCCATACCCATTTTCCACCTGGTTGGACCTCTCATTTTAAAGACCCATACGTTTGGACTGAAAATGCAGGGGGAACCCCCAATCATGGTAACTGGTACGGTTGGGGCTTCTTCATTTTACCCTTCATCGAACAGCAAAACTTATACGATCTAGCTTTCGACGTTGATGCTCCAGTTTTTCCTACTCACGGTTCTGGAAATGCTTATGTCCTTCGAACGTGGGGGACCAACAATGTTGGACCAAATGGCAAACCAATCGCCTCAGAAGTTTTGCCTGCGTTCATTTGTTCAAGCGATTCAACCGGCGAACTGGCTGAATTTTGGACGCCAGCCAACGATGAGCCCACTTTCGGGAAATCGAATTATGTAGCTTGCGTAGGCGATTCTGATCAAGACGGAAACCACAACGGTACGGGAGGGTTGAGAGTCGATGCTGGAATGTTCAGCAGAAACAAATTGGAGACATTCGCTTCAATCTCAGATGGTTCCAGCAATGTTATTGCGTTAGGAGAACGGTCTGGAATTCCAGAAGCCGATCAAAGCGGCGGCGGAGCGATTTGGATTGGTACCCACAGCTTGCAATCTGTTGCTTTTCCGCACCGATCGACCGCTTTAGCTACCGGTGCGTGGTCTTGTATTGGTCGCGTTGATCCAACCAACACCGGCTTGCTTGTTAATGGTGTGGAGACTGGGCAGTCGATCGCGTCGAGCGAGCATCCCGGCGGAGCGAACGCTGTTTTTGGAGATGGTTCAACTCACTTTTTGAGTGACAACACCGACGTAGAAGCCCTTGAAAGGTTGGCTCAGATTGTTGATGGTTTGGTCAACATTCCGTTTTAGAGGTCCGAGCGTACTACGTCTGCCGCTACTGCGGTTTGCCAGTTGATCGGCGAACAACCCACGACTCGATGGGCTCGAGATTTCGAGCCCATTTTTGCTATCTGGAATTGAATATGAAACTCTATTGCTCAAGCCGCTCGGTTGGCTTTGCCTTCTTGTTGCTTCTAGTAATTTCAACGGGGTGTGGCGGTCCCAAGCTTGCTCCCGTATCGGGCATCGTTACTGCGGGCGGAGATCCGGTAAACGGGGTCAAAGTTGTCTTCTACCCCAAACCCACTGACGATAATCCAGTGCCGGGCCCTTACGCGTCTGGAGTAACCGATTCGCAAGGTAAGTTTACGTTGGTCTCAAGGGGCGGCCGCAACGGAGCTTGCTTAGGTATTAATCAGGTCGGATTTCAACTACTGGGGGCCAGTAAATCTGAGTTGCAGGGTGCACAATCTGCGTTGAGGCTGTTGAAAGGAAATCCAAGAGACAACAAAGACTCGATCGCTGAGATTGAGAATAAAATCAAGGAAATTAAGAACATTCAAACGCAGTTCTCGATGATAGACCCGGGGTACATAAGCGGGCGAAAAATCGAAGTTGAAATACCTTCGGGCGGTTTAGAAAACTGTGAGCTTGATGTTTCTAAGAAATAGCCAAATTGTACGAAGCTACCGCATGCTTGCGGGCAGGACGGTGTCGAACAGCTCTTTCACCTCAGGAAACTCTTGATCGGTGTCACCCGTTTCGACCTTCAATTCGTAAACCTTATCCTTGAGCGTCCTGAAGGTCTCCGCATATTGCGGGTCGTTGATGACGTTGTTCATCTCTTTGGGGTCGTTGCGTAGGTCGTACAGTTCCCAATACGGTTGGGTCGTTTCAACCTTTTGCGGATTATAGAACCATGAATCGTCGAGTTTGCGGCCGTAGAAGAAAATCAATTTGAAGTCCTTGGTACGCACGCCGAAGTGGGCCGGGTTGTCATGGTGAGCCATGTGCATCCAATAGCGGTAGTACGACGCTGTACGCCAATCGTCCGGCGTGTTGCCTTGTAGATTTGAGACGAAACTGTGCCCTTGCAATTTCTGGTCTGGGGCTAGAGACTTGATTTGGTCAGTGGCGCCGGCTAATTCCAATAGCGTAGGGCAAAAGTCAACGTTGTTGATGATGTCCTCGTTGACGGTGCCGGCTTTGAATTTTTTGGGATAGCGAATCACAAACGGCATCCGTAACGATTCCTCGTACATCCAGCGTTTGTCGATGTAATCATGCTCGCCCAACATGAATCCCTGATCAGCAGTGTAGACGATCACGGTGTTGTCCAGTTCGCCAGTTTTTTCTAGGTGAGCCAACAACCGACCAACGTTGTCATCGACACCTTTGACACAGCGCAGGAATTTTTTCAGGTAACGTTGATAGGCTTCGGTCAGGTATTGATCGTCATCCAGATTGTCATCAACGAACATATGCATGCCCATACGGCGGCGTTTATTACGTTTGCCGACACTGGTCCCGTAAGCTTCTTGGCCGTCCGGCCCGTGATTAGCGCGGTTGCGAAGGCTGTCGGGTTCTGGGATCGTTTCGTTTTGATAAAGGAAGTCGTAGCGTTCCGCATTTTCAAAATCATCATGCGGTGCTTTGAAATGGTGCATCAGGAAGAAGGGCTTGTCTTTCTGCTTGCGGCTCTTCAACCATTTGAGCGAGATGTCGGTCACGGCATCGGACGAGTGCTTGTTGACTCGCATCGTATTTTTTGGCCAAGGTTTGGGCCCGCGTACACGGAACTCAGGGTTGTGATACCAGCCTTGTCCCGGCAGCACCGTGTAAAAGTCGAAGGTCGAAGGTTCGAGCTTCAGGTGCCATTTTCCAATCATCGCTGTTTCGTATCCTGCCGCTTGAATCATGCGAGGCAGATTGTGTTTGCGATGCGGAAGTTCCTGAATCAGCGTATAAACGCCGTTGGTGTGCGAGTACTGGCCGCTCATGATCGTAGCGCGGCTGGGAGTGCAAATGCTGTTGGTGCAGAAACAGTTGGCCAGCCGTACACCCTCTTTGGCGATGCGATCAATATTGGGCGTTGGGTTCAAGTACGCGAGGCGACTGCCATAACATCCGACTCCGGTCGACGTATGGTCGTCGGACATAATGTACAGAATGTTGGGTTTTCGTGGCGCATCGTTCACCTCAGCAGGCGCTGCATCGTCGGCCACCGCCGCCCCAGAGAGACAGAGGAGCACAAGAAAAACCGCCTGTAAAATCGAAAACGCAACAAGGAGCGATGAGCGACTAATCTTCATAAACACACACACTGCAGAAATTGTTAACAGAAACAAACTCAGCGGTATCTTACTTCGGCTGCTTTGAGTGTGTCAAACGGGAATCAACAGCAGAAGTTAGGTTCTCTGTGTAGTGACTTCGCGCGCCGCACTCAACTGGCGGCGATTTCGTCGAGAGCTGATTCGATCTGCGATAGATTCGCGCCCAATAGTTTTTGAGCCAGCTGGTCGAGCTGATCACGCGCGCCCTCAAACCTAACAATACGGGTCGTGTGCGTGTAGCTTTCGTCTTTCTTTAACGGCAACGCAGGGCTGATCGTCTCCAGCTCGAAAAAGCCTCCCAGTTTTCCGCCTGAGTCGTTAGGCCCGTCGTTGTAGGCGTTGATCACGTCCCCATTAAACGGATCGTCTTGTTGGATCCACAAATTGTTGGTGTAGCCTGAGGGGGCGGTTTCCGGAAGATTGAAATCGACGATCGCTAGAACTCCAGTCTCTGGATTCCAACTTCCGAGACGAGAAGACGCGCGAGCAAATGAAATACCCAGCTTCGAACGGAAGTCTCCGTCGCCACGCAAAAAGACTAGACCCAGTTCCTTATCGACCTTGAGTCGATCTCCCGAGAGCTCTCCAAAATAGTCGGCCGTCACAATTGGACCCAACTCAGTTTCATCGCCTTTTTTATAGGGCACCATTAGAACTGCATTGGGTGCCGGCGGGTTCATGCAGATCGCCCACAATCCGATCAAGCCTGTCTCGTGAGCCCAAGGCGTGTCTGAAGTGTTGGTGATTTTGTTGTCGGCAACGTGTCCCACCAAGCGGACGCTCTCGGGAATGTCGGTCTCCAAACCCTCAACTACTTTTTGTCGGTTGAGCAACGTGACCTTTCTTTCAAGAGAAAAATCGAATTTGAATCCGCTCATGTTGGTGACCGAACAGAGCCTCTGGTACGTCAGTGAATCGGATTGGGTATCGACTAACTCAAACGGTTCGCTGTCGATGCATGGTGGAGTTCGCCAACTGGCGAAGTCCATGTCTTTGGAGCCCGGTTCGAAGAAGACCGAATATTGGCCACCCTCTGGAGAGATCCAGATTCGGTCTTCGCCACCAACGAGATTGATCTGAGGATCGACCAGTCCTTTTTCGACATTAGCGTAATTGATATAGCCGTGGCTGTGTCCTTGATCTCCGTTGGTCGAGGATGTCATCGTCCGGCCTTGAAGTTCTGCAACGCAAAATAGCGCCGCGCCGTCGGAATTACTCAAAACCTGAGTCGAGTAAAAGCGACTAATGAACGCGCGGTCTTCTCCAAAATTATTAGACATGCAAGCAATTCGTTTGGTTGATGTTGTGGGGCGGTGTAGGGAGGGACCCAATTTTTACATGCTTTTAGGGAAAAGCGATACCAATTGTCAACAAAAGACGGTTGATTATGGAGGCTGTAAGTTTATTCCGGTTAGTTGGAATAATTAGGTCAGTCAATCTTTACCTAGAAAAGTGATTATATGTGTCGTTCCGAAAGTCATAGTTTTGCGTGTCGTAGCGGTCGATGAAATTACATGTAACGA
>CAZDBE010000009.1:0-37738 GCA_964503675.1 uncultured Pirellulaceae bacterium
CAAGTTGCCGCCATCGGTGCTGCGATTGGCGGAAACATTGTCGAAATGCAAACGGGAGAGGGCAAAACAATCGTCACCGGTATTGTTGCGGCACTCAAAACACTTCAGCACAACTCTATCCACGTTGGTACCACCAATCCGTATCTGGCCGCCAGAGATCTTGAGTCTCTCGAGGGCATCTACTCCATCTTGGGGATCTCCTACGGATTGCTGCCCGAGGAAAGCAACGAGGTGCAGAGTCGAAGCGCCTATCGCCAACAAATCGTTTACGGTCCCGGATACCAATACGGTTTTGACTACTTGCGCGACCAAATGTATCTGCGGAAGGATCGCAAGAATAACCTCGGACTATCAGTTATGAACCGTATTCGCGGTCAGGAAACTGCGGCCAACATGATCCAGCCTCCCGGACATGGGATGGCTCTCATCGACGAAGCAGACAGTGTCATGATCGATGAGGCAATGACGCCTCTGATCATCAGCATGCCGTCAAAAGACATCGAAGACCCAACACCCTATCTTGCAGCAAAAAAGATCGCGGCTGACTTTATTGAGGGCGCGGACTACACGATCGAGTGGCCATCGAAGAACGTGACGATCACCGATGAGACGAACAACAAAGCTCATATGGCTGTTGAGAAACAGGTCTTCGAGCTTGTGCGGCCTTGGCGAATCTATATCGCCAATGCCGTTCGTGCGGCGAAGACGTTTAACCGTGACATTGACTACGTCATCGTTGATTCGAAAGTACAAATCGTTGATCCGTTTACCGGTCGCATCGCACCCGATCGCACTTGGCAGGACGGATTGCATCAGGCTATTGAATGCAAAGAGAATGTTCCTATCCAACCCGGTCGTGAGTCGACAGCGCAAATCACACGCCAACGATACTTGCAACTCTACGACGAACTTGCTGGTCTAACAGGAACAGCTTCATCGGTGGCAACTGAATTGCAACAAGTTTACGGTTGCCGCGTCGTTGGAGTGCCAACCAACCGCAAGTGTCTTCGAAAGATTGCCCCGACTCGCTTCTTTGCCGATCAAGACGCCAAGCTTGCCGAACTGGGAAGTGACGTCTTGAGCCGACATCGATCTGGCCAACCCATTTTGGTTGGAACGCGCACGATCGCCGAAAGTTTTGAGGTGCGTGACGCGTTACTAGCGGTAAACCTCAACCCCACCGTGCTCAATGGCGTTCAGGACAAGGAAGAGGCAGATATCGTTGCCCAAGCGGGAATTGCCGGTTCGATCACGATTGCCACCAACATGGCCGGACGGGGAACCGACATCAAGCTCGACCAAAAGGCGTTAGACGCAGGCGGATTGCACGTTATTGGAACAAGTCACAACGCCTCCCGTCGTATCGACAGACAGCTAGTTGGGCGTGCGGCAAGGCAGGGGCAGCCGGGTTCGGCACAGTTTTTCACCGCAGCAACCGATGAACTACTTATCGAGAATAACTCACCGCTGGTCAAATCAATCCCGCGACGTGCCTCAAAAACTGGTGAGTCTTCCGACTTCACCCATGAGATTTCGAAGTTGCAGGAAACCATCGAACGCCGAAACTCAAAACTACGACAGGAAATGATTCTGCGCGATCGATGGATGGACAAAGTGCGCGAAGCCATTGAGAAGGAGTGACAAGATGTTCAACAATTTTGATTCAGTGCTAAAAGACAGGTGCAAAGTGCTCAGCCATACAAAACGTACAACTCAACCATCAGTATCAAAGCGAACTCTAGTCGCCGGACTTCTACTGATGACCGGCGCACTAAGTTTCTGCTCCGTTGGATTTGCGCAAGAGAGACTGGAATCATCTGGCTTACATCTAGGACGATTGCACTCGGGACGAATCACTAAGAGCTTTACTGAACCCGTCGAACAAAGTGTCGCCGCCAGCGCAGAGGTTGGCATTGTCGCGGAGTCATCCGTGAAGGAAGGCGATATCGTAAAAGTGGGTTCAACTCTAGCCACGCTTAACCGCGCGGTTCTGCTTGAATCCCTTGAAATCGCCAAAGCACGTGCTGAATCCACGGCTCGATTGGACGCTGCGAAATCGCAATTGGAAATGCTTACCTCACAGGTCGAGGCTGTGGAGTCTCTGGTTTCTGGCGGACACACAAGTCGATTTGAAGTTGAGCAAAAACAAGCCGAGTACCACACGATCTACGCCGAGTATCACGCGGCTCAAGATGAACTGCGGCTGAACAAGCTTGAGGTCAATCGTATTCGAGCACAAGTCGAGGATCGAGTCATAAAAAGCCCGATTAACGGAGTTGTGACTGAGATTCATAAGCAGTTAGGCGAGAACCTTTCCAGCAATGAGCCGCAGTATGCAACGGTCGTTCGTGTGGACGAACTTAAGGTGCGGTTCTACTTAGACGCAAACACCTTGCGAGACCTAAACGTTGGACAAGATGTAAATGTACTCGTCGGCCAAGAACAAAAACCGATCCTAGCGGCAGTGACATACGTTTCTCCGATCATCGATCCTGATAGTGGGCTCGGGAGAATCGACGTCAAGATTGACAATCAAGATCTGACGATCCAAAGCGGCGTAATCTGTGTTTGGTCCGACGCCCATTTGTCTCACACCAATGCAGAACACTCGGCCGAGGGCTACGACACCTCTCTCCAACGTTAAGTTCCGGCAAATCACACCAGAGCAGCTTCACCAGTAAATAACACTAGGCTCCCCGCCATGCAAACACCAAACCTATCCAACGCCAACTCATCAATTGGTAAGCGTAGAACCTTCACGCACGCAGCCCACCTCAACCAGACATTGGGAAAAAGTGTTGACCAACAGATCTTACAGATCGTTTCCGATCGCCACGACGAGAAAACAGTCCGTTCCAAGTTTGTGCAGCTAATCTTGTCACAAACGGGTGTCGTTGGAGCGGGCTTCGTTCACGAAGGCGTAGACGATCAATGGATGGTCGCAATCAACCATCCGTCTTCCGGCCGCTTACCAGTACGCGCTTTTTTCATTGGCGACGGAGCCGAGGTCTGCTCAAACGTCGCCCGTTCCTCCAACGTGCAGTTCGTCGAATCCGGGACCAAAGATGTGAAGCTGGGGATGGTCTCCCTCCATCGGCGCGGCGCTCAGCCCGAAATTCTGGTAGCTTCGGTTACCGCATCAACACAGACTGTGGCGATATCAAGAATGATTCAAACCATCGCGCGTGCCTTGACGCTTTGGCTGGACAGCCGGCAAGCGGTTGACGCGGAATGGCAAGTCATTGCGTTGAGCGCAGTGATAGACATGATCGGGAAAATTGAGAACCGGGGCGACCTCAACTCCGCATGCGAAGAAGCTGCCAATCTCTTGGCGAACCGAGTGGGATGCGGCTCAGTAGCAGTCGGGTGGCTTGAGAAGGGTCGCATGAACCTGAAGGCAATTTCGGGAATAACTAAGATCGACCACGGCTCGGAGGCAAGTCGAAACTATGTCCAAGCACTAGTGGAAAGTACAACCCGCAAGCAATCTGGACTTTTCCCAGCAGCCAACCTTGAGAACAACCATCTTTTGCAGGCTCATAAACAGCTATCTGCCGTTACACAGAGTGACGCAGTACTGAGCGTTCCGATGTTCAGTGACCAAGATGAAGACCGAGATGAACCACTCGGGGCGATCATTTTCACCGGTGAAAGAGCGCTGGTGCACTCCAGTCAGGTAGCTCGTTTTGGAGAAACGGCCGCACCAGCAATTGCGGGTG
Organism: uncultured Pirellulaceae bacterium; assembly: GCA_964503675.1. Lineage (GTDB taxonomy): Bacteria > Planctomycetota > Planctomycetia > Pirellulales > Pirellulaceae > Mariniblastus. The sequence continues at coordinate 3,720 of CAZDBE010000009.1, forward strand.
CATTGAAGATGGTCTCCAAAAACCGAATGACTTCCGTCAAGAAAGTGAAGCGCTTCGTGAAGCGGAAGATCTCTTACGCGAAAAGAATGGCAATTGCCGGATCGATGATCTTGGCAACGCTGTTGATGTTCTTACCGATCACGTATCGCGTCCGATGCAATTGTGTTGCCGAGGCAGTTTCACGCCGTTTTGCGGTTGCGCCTTTCGACGGGCAAATTATCAGCGGTCACAAAGAAATTGGTGACGTGGTGAAAACGGGCGATCTACTTGCTGAAATGGACGGTCGCACCATTCGCTGGGAGCTATCTGGTGTGGAGGCAGAACGAGAGCAATCATTGTTAACGCGTGAGTCGGAACTTTCACAGCGCAATGTCTCTAACGCAATTTTGGCCGAACTGGAATACGACCGACTCATTGCTCAACAGTCGGTTCTGAAATATCAGAAAGACAATTTGCACATCACCAGCCCTGTTGATGGAGTGGTCTTAAGCGGTTCGCTAGAACGCGCTGAAGCGGCGTCAGTTGAGACAGGCCAAGTTCTCTTTGAGATCGGCCCAACTCGACCGCTGAAAGTCGAGATCGCGATTCCCGATGACGAGGTATCGCAGATCAAAGTTGGCCATCCGGTCAAAATCTGGATTGACGGACAGGAGTCCGAACCGATCACAGGAGAGATCGATCAAATTCATCCTCGCAGTGAGACCCGTAACGCAGACAACGTCTTCATTGCTGAGATTGAGTTTCCTAACGAAGACGAACGACTGCGTCCCGGCATGAAGGGATCGGCTAGAATCGACGGTGAGAAAAGAGCGTTAGGTTGGTGCTTATTCCATAAGCCCGCAAACTGGTTACGCTCACGTCTGACGTGGTGGTAGACCGACTGCGTCGGCAGTTTGAAGAAAAGGAGTGTTCAGTGTTCAGAACGAAGAGATTCAATGAGCTTTCAGTCATTTGAAGACCTCAAAGTCTGGCAGAGAGGAAAAGCCTTAGCCGTTGTGGTCTACCGCGCGATGAAAGACTGTCGAGATTTTGGCCTGAAGGACCAGATGCAACGAGCAGCAGTCTCCATACCTTCAAACATCGCCGAGGGATGCGAAAGAACATCAAGGGACTTCGCCCGATTCATTTCAATCGCCATCGGCTCTTCATCAGAACTACGTACTCAAACTTACATCGCTAGGGAGCTGGAGATCCTGAACAATGAAACTGCTGAATCAATCATTGATGAAACCAAACAACTTATTCGAATGCTCCGTGCTTTGCCGCAGACTCAGCTAAAAAAGCTTGAAGGCTAGAAGCATACTCTATTCAACTTCTGAACACTGAACACTTTCTTCTGAACACTTCTTTATGTTAAACGAACAAACATTCGAATTTAGTCAGGCTAGGCTGAAGCTCAAGGACTCGCTTCGCTTCACAATGCGGCAGAGTGCGGCCAGTCTTGAGTACCTACTTGAAGATGAATCGACGGGCCGATTCTTTCGCGTTGGCTTGCCTCAATATACCTTTCTGACAATGCTCGACGGCAATCGCACCATCAGCACTGCGCTGATGAAGACCGCGACCCTCTTGCGACAGAATGCGATTGACGAAAACGAAGCAGCCAGTTTGTGCAAATGGGCAATCGAGTCCGGCCTTGTCGATTCAGAAGTCGGAAACTCGGCTCAAAGGCGCGAAGAACAACACGAGACGCACCAGAAGCAGCAACTTGTCTCGTACCTCAACCCGATGATGTTGAGGATGCCACTTTTCAATCCCGACTCGATCGTCACTGATATTGCCCGCTACACGAGCTTTCTTATTAGCCCAATGGGACTCTTGGTTTGGCTGACGGTGGTCCTGTACGGGTTTTTGCAGCTATCGATGCATTGGAACGCGTTCTTTATCGATCGCATCGAATCATTTGGCGCATCCGATCTGTTGTGGATTGCCGTTGCTTGGTTGGTGCTTAAAGTGATTCACGAACTGGCTCACTCTTTGGTGTGCAAAACGTTTGGCGGGCGTGTGAAATCATGTGGTTTTCTGCTGCTGTTGATGATCCCAATGCCCTACGTCGACGTGACGACCGCTTGGCGATTTGACAACAAATGGAAACGGATCCTGACATCCGCCGCTGGCATGATGGCCGAAGTGTTTGTCGCAGCCATCGCTTGTCTGATTTGGATATCAGCAGAGCCCGGACCGATTCGGTATCACTGCGGCAACTTGATCATTTCAGCGACGTTGCATACGCTGTTCTTCAACATCAATCCACTGATGCGGTTTGATGGTTACTACATGCTTAGTGATTTTCTTGAACTGCCAAACCTTTCCACTCATGGGCGGCAGTGGTTAAAGGGCCAGTTCAAGTGGCTATACTTCGGTGCCAAACCAACTGCCTTAAAAGAAACCGGCTACCGCGGACTTGCGGTTCGGGCCTACGGCATTCTGGCGATGGGTTGGTTCTTCGTCATTGCAATTGGAATGTCATTGGCTGCCTCGGGTCTGATCGAAGGTTTCGGCCTTGTGATCGCCCTGATCGGATGCATCCTCTGGGTGGGACTACCAATCTATAAGTTGATCTCGTTCACCATTGCCGGCACCGACACCGAGAGACCAAATCGAACTTGGTTTGCCGGAGCAGTTGGCTTAACGCTACTCTTGGTAGGCGGCTTTCTTGGCTTCTGTCCGAGTCCATCGGTGATAACGGCACCGATCGTAATCGAATTTGAGGAGTGGTCTATCATTCGGTCTAACGCAGCGGGGTTTGCGAAGCATATCCATGTCGCCGATGGTGACACAGTCAACAAAGGTGATTTATTGGTGTCGCTAGAGAACAGAGAGATTGGATTGGAACTGGCCTCCTTGAAGATCGACATAGAAATTTCTAAACTTCGCATCGACAATCTGTTGAGCGCGGGTGAAATTAGCCAGGTTCAACACGAAAGAGAGTCGCTTACGTCGATGCTGGAACGCAAAGCGGAGCTCGATGCTCGAATTTCCGACTTGCAAATCTTCGCGCCTTGTTCAGGCACCGTGCTTGCCCGCGACTTAGGAACGCTCAAGGGGCAATACATGAATCCCGGCAAAGAGATTATGTCCATTGGCAAGCCTGGCGATATGCATGCTGTTGGTTTGGCGGAACAAACGGATGTCGATTGGATATTAGAGAATCCAGATTCCGATGTCGAACTACAAGTATGGGGACGCTACGAATCAGCGATGATTCCGGGCAAGATCACAAAGATCGACCCACGTGCAAGAGACGACTTACCCAACGAGGCATTCGCGGCCGCTGCTGGCGGACCACTAGCCGTCGTCCCGCGCTCTCAAGTTGAATCTGGCAATGAGCAGTCGGATGAAGATTTAATGCTGACCGAACCCAGAGTCAAAATTGAGATCGCACTTGAGCCAGAAGATCGACAGGAACTTCTCTCTGGCCAATCTGGAATATTCATGGTTCGCAACCGTAATGAAAGCATGGGAAGCTACCTAGTTTCCGGATTAAAGCGGTTCGTCAATGCGAACAACTTCCGTACTCACGGACTCTAAACCGCCCGTGTCTTTGATGATAGCGTTGTGACGGCGTAATACAGAATCAAGCCGCTCACAACTGTCGCGATGAACCCAACCAATTGCTGAGGCCGATTGATTGCGGACAAAGTCGCAAGCAGAAGGGTCGACAATACGTAAACTAAAGCGACGCACGAAAAGAACAGACGCTGAAAACTCGTATCGCGTGCCCGGCGAGTCCAGAAAATGCAAGCAACGGTAATCGCAGCGCTGACCGAGAGCGTAAATCCGAGATAGTCGAGCAGCGACTTCAACGACGTCCAGTACACAACCACCGACGCCAACACAACCTGCAGCCAGATCGCAGTAACTAGCACACTTCGTTGCTTCGAGAGCGAAGAATTGAAGAACTGCGGGAACACACCATCCTCCGCCATTTTTGCGTAGACCCTTGGGCCGGCGACCACCATCGACGAAACGGAACTGAGCAAGGCAACCGTTACGATCACGCGAATGAGCAACGCTAAACGCTCACCTCCAATCGCTTTCGATGCAGCGATCGCCACATCTGGCACCGCCGTTATCTCATCCGGTGCCGCGCCGTAGACGAAAGCGTAGTTCAGCACTAGATACAACAGCGAAACCAACGCGGTCCCGATAAGGAGAGACCGAGGTACATTCGTCTTTGGATCATCGACTTCGCTGGTAACGTAAACCGCGGCATTAAATCCGCTGAAGCTTAACGAGATCCAAACCAGTGTCGACGCCAATGCATACGTCGAGAATGGCACAGTGTCCGTCTGCACCTGCATCCCCTTCCACTCACTGGGATAATAGCGAAACGCGATTGCTACAAAAACGACCAGCATGACAAGCTTGGCGACCACCACTAGATTCTGAGTCACCAAACCTGCTTTCAAAATGATTGAATGCAGAGCTCCAAACAGAACAATCGCGGCGATCGCTGCAACTCCCGACTGAAGCCAATCTGGCCTCATAGCATCCGGGATAGCGTACGATTCAAACGCGCTGGCAGCAAACGCGATCGCGCCGGTGAAGCCAGCCAACAACGAGACCCAGCCTGCAATAAAGCCGACCGCCGGATGAACCATGCGAGTAAGGAACAAATACTCGCCTCCCGATTCGGTAATGCGCTGAGCAAGTTGGCCGTAGCTGATCGCGCCACAGATCGCGATCGCCGAACCGATCAACCAAGCAAGCATCACGTATTGCCGGTCCCCGAGATCGGCGAATGAAAAACCGCTGGTTGTGAAGACTCCGGCACCAATCATGTTGGCAATGACAAGAAACGTTGCCGACCACAAACCAAAAGTCGAGCGCGGCTGAGCGGGCTGAGAATCAAATTCTGACACTATGAAGCTTCACGAATCTCGCTAGGGGCTATCCAAACACGATCGCGTCTATCTGGCGCCGCCGTATTTCGTACGTTCGGGGAAGTGTAAAGAGAAACTTCCGTCCGCAACACCCGACATTTCCCTCAGGACACGTGAACTTCGAGCACACCAACAGCCCCTTATTCCCTGATAGAGAAGAAAAACCCGTTTTTTTAAGAAAACATGAATTGACACATACCAATATTCCGATATGTTTTTGTAAGTTCAAATGAATAAAAAACGCACCAAAAAAGAACTCGACATCGAAGCACTTACCATGGCGGCAGAGTGCCTCAAGACGCTTGCGCATCCGCACCGTTTGCAGATCGTGCAACTCTTGCTGTCGGGGAAGCAATACTCTGTTAATGAAATTGCCGAGCACTGCAAACTAACGCAACCGACCACGTCAGACCATTTACGTCTGATGCACCGCTGCGGGTTCTTGCTGAGTAAGCGATCCGGTCGAACGGTTTTCTACGAAGTGGGCGAGGCGCATTTGGCGGATATCATGGCCTGTATCCAAAACCGATTCGGTTAAAAAAATTTAGACACACACATTCACACATATCGATATTTCGATGTATTATCGACGCACTACGCTAAATGTAGACCCAGCCTTATGATTGGAGTTCACTGTGTTACTTAAGTACTTCTACGACACCGCACTGGCTCACGCATCCTATTTGGTTGGTTGCCAGAAAACTGGCGAAGCGATTGTTATCGATGCTGGTCTCGACATAGAGCAATACCTTGCGGCCGCAAAAACAGAGGGTATGAGAATCACGGGGGTGGCCGAAACCCATATCCATGCCGACTATGTTTCGGGCGCCCGAGAGATGGCCGATCGAATCGGTGCCAAACTTTATCTTTCTGATGAAGGGCCGGCAGAGTGGAAGTTTGAGTACGCCAAAGAGTATGACCATCAACTTCTTAGCGATGGCGACAAGTTCACAGTTGGGAACATCGAATTGAATGTCATGTTCACTCCTGGCCATACCCCCGAAAGCGTGTCGTTTATTTTGACAGATAGAGGAGGCGGTGCCGACGAGCCGATGGGAATCTTCACCGGTGACTTCGTGTTTGTCGGCTCCATCGGACGGCCAGACTTGCTGAAAGAAGCCGCTGGAATGATAGGAACCGCAGAGTCGGGTGCGCGTGATCTTTTCAAGTCAGTTCAAAAGTTCCACCAACTCCCCAGCCATCTTCAAGTCTGGCCCGCTCACGGCGCCGGAAGCGTCTGCGGTAAAGGTCTGGGAGCAATCCCTTCTAGCACCGTCGGATACGAAAAACTCTTCAACCCAGCTCTTCAGTTCACTGACGAACAGGAATTTGTTGACTACATTCTCTCCGAGCAGCCGGAGGCTCCCAAGTATTTCGCCGTCATGAAGCGTGTCAACAAAGAAGGGCCGGCAATCCTCGGCGAGCCCAAACTCCCCCGAAAGCAAGGTGTAGATGCCCTCAGTTCGACAGTTGAGCGCGAAATGGTCGTCGACACGACAGCCAGCAAAGACTTTGCTCGGTCACACGTCCCCGGAACCATCAGTATCCAACCAAAGTACATGGCGATGTGGGGAGGTTCGTTGCTTGACTATTCGAAGCCTGTCTATCTGATCTCATCAGAGAGTGATCTCCCCGAAGTTGTCCGGGTTCTACACAAAATTGGAATGAACAACATCGCCGGCTATTTTGATGCCAGCGAAGTTGAATCCGTCGGACTAAAAACGGAATCTATCGCGCAGCTTTCACCAACAGCCATGCTAAAGAAAATAGAATCGAAAGAGATCGAATTGATCGACGTTCGTGGCTTAGGTGAGCGTCAGGAGGTCGCACCTGTCGATTCAGTTCACAGCTTCCTCGGCAAAATGTTCGAGAACATCAAGCAGCTTGAATCCGACAAGACCTACGGATTCTGCTGCCGATCTGGAGGTCGATCCATCATCGCCGCAAGCATCGCTCAACGAGTCGGCATCAGTGACGTCGTCAATCTTGATGGCGGCGTTTCAGCGTGGGAGATGGCACAGTTGCCAATTGAAGGACAAAAAGCGACACATGCTGGCTGAGGCGTCGCACAAATTTGTTAGTGGTCACTGACAGCCGTTGCTTTTGCTCAATCGTATTACAAACAAGTATAGGAAAGTAAGAATGGAATTCGTCATGCAGCCATGGCCTTGGTGGTTCTCAGGAATCTTGATCGGCTTAACCGTACCTTTGCTCTATTTCTTTACTGGCCAAGGATTTGGAATCTCCACCAGTTTTCAGCAAATCGGAGCAATGTGTTCGCCCAACAGCAAACTTTCTTACGTGAAGAATTTTGATCGCCGCAAAGGGATGTGGACGCTAATGTTTGCCATTGGAATTGCCATTGGCGGCTTCATTGCCAATCAGTTCCTGTCAGCCGCTCCAGTCGAATTCCTACCTAAGTCATACATGAATATAGGTGGCGGAATCAAGCTATTTATTGGAGGTATTCTTATCGGATTTGGAACACGCTATGCAGGCGGCTGCACCTCGGGACACGCGATCACGGGAATCTCGAACTTAAACTGGCCCAGCCTTGTTGCAACTATCTTCTTTTTTGTCGGCGGACTCGGCGTGACTTGGGGGCTTGGACAATGGCTGGTTTAAACGAGAAAAAGGATTTTGAAATGGATAACGAAATCAATTCCAATGAGGCTGACACCGCGAAAAAGCCCCGCATGTCGACTCTTGCTTTGCTGTCGTCGCTGTTCATCGGAACCTACTTTGGCATCGTCCTCACGAAATCAGAGGTTGTCCGTTGGCAACGGGTTCACGACATGTTCCTCTTCAACGAATCCCATATGTATCTGATCATCGGCGTCGGCGTAGTGGTCGCCATGGTATCGATGTCGGCCATTAAAAGCATACAAGCCAAAACTATAGAAGGTCTTCCGATCGAGTACAAACCAAAACCATTTCACAAAGGCGTGGTCATCGGTGGAACGATCTTTGGAGCCGGTTGGGCGATTGCAGGCGCTTGCCCCGGGCCAATTTATGCTCAGGTGGGCGCAGGCGCGTGGATGGGCCTATTTACTCTCGCAGGCGCAATGGTTGGCATGTTCCTGTTTGCTGCAATGAAACCGAAGCTACCATTCTAGAGCGTCATTGGCTGGCTTCTTTAACGAAGTAAAATTTTAACGAAGTGAAATTGGGGTCGCTGATACGTGAGAACGCTATTTTTGAAAGTGACTGGCAATGAAAAAAAGTCACACCGATAGATCAAGAGTCGCCACAGCGATACAATCACCCGAGCGGTAAAGTTTTCGATTACGCGTTTCTTTTAAAACGTAAGGACACCCATCATGTTGGCTGAAATGGATGTCGTCATGCTTTCGCGTCTACAGTTCGCGCTGACGATCATGTTTCATTATCTCTTCCCGCCACTGACGATCGGTCTGGGAATGATCATCGCCTATCTCGAAGGCATGTTTCTATGGAAGAAAGACCAATCCTACATGGACGCCGCCCGATTCTGGACCGGCATTTTTGGGATTAACTTTGCCATCGGTGTCGCGACGGGCATCGTAATGGAATTTGAGTTCGGTACTAATTGGGCTATGTACTCGCGTTTCGTCGGCGATGTATTTGGTTCTGCACTGGCAGCGGAAGGGATCTTCGCGTTCTTCTTGGAATCAGGATTCCTCGCAATTTTGGTTTATGGACATGAACGAGTCAGCCCCGCGTTTCATTTTTTCGCGGCGTGCATGGTAGCGATAGGATCGATCTTCAGCAGTATTTGGATCACAATCGCCAACAGCTGGCAACAAACGCCCGCCGGCCATGAAATCGTGCAGATGACGCGTGATGGTGAACCTTGGTTTATCGACGGACAACCGATTATGCGCGCCGAAATTGTAGATTTCTGGGCGATGGTTTTCAATCCGTCAACGATCCACCGCTTGATTCATGTTTGGCTGGGCTGCTTCATCATGGGAGCATTCTTGGTGTTGAGCATCTCGGCTTGGTATCTACTGCGCGGCAAGCATTCGGATTTTGCGAAGAAGAGTTTTTCTGGCGGATTGTTTCTAGCACTCTTTAGCTGCGTAGCAATGTTTATCAGCGGGCATTTTCAGGCCAAGATGGTTTACGACCACCAGCCTGCCAAGATGGCTGCGTTCGAGGGACATTTTGAGACCGGCCGGGCTGACATGAGTCTGATTGGAATTCCGAATGAGGAAACTCAGCAGATCGACATGAATTTCTCGATCCCCGGCGGATTGAGTTTCTTATTGCACGAAGACTTCAGTGAGGAGGTGATCGGGCTCGATAAGTTTCGTCCAGAGGATCGACCGCCGGTCGCAATCCCCTATTTCGCCTATCACATTATGATTGGCTGCGGCGTTGGAATGACGCTGCTGACCGTTGCGTCAACATTTTGGCTGTGGAAGGGAACGCTGTATGACAAGCGTTGGGTATTGTGGATATTTGTGGTTGGTATCGTGCCGGCGATCGTCGCCAACGAAACCGGCTGGGTTGCCGCAGAGGTAGGTCGTCAGCCGTGGATCGTTCACGCTCCTTTTAAAGTAGACGACGAAGGCCAACGGATCGTGGATCAGCAAGGAATGTTTTCGTACGAAGAAGGGCGGGGCTTGCGAACGACCGATGGCGTCTCCAAAGCCGTGAAAGCCGAGCAGGTCCTTACGTCGATCATTATGTTTGGCGCAATCTATTTCCTTCTGGGGATCCTGTGGCTATTTTTGTTGAATCGAAAAATTCAAGCCGGGCCGACATATAAAGTAGCCACTGAGCCGACGGGAATCCAAGATACTGTCGCAGGCGAACACACTTTGACGGGGGAAAAGTAATGGACTTGAATCTTGTCTGGTTGATTTTGCTGGGCGTGCTACTGGCTGGCTACGCGATCCTCGATGGATTCGACTTGGGCGTCGGCATCATTCATCCGTTTTTGCGAGGTGAGCGTGAACGCAATGTTGGGATCAAAGCGATCGGCCCCCTGTGGGACGGCAACGAAGTCTGGTTGGTGACGTTCGGTGGCGCTTTATTCGCCGCGTTTCCTGAAGCCTATGCGACGGTCCTGTCGGGAATGTATTTGCCAATCTACCTGCTTCTGTTCTGTTTGATTTTGCGCGCGATCAGTGTTGATTTCCGCAACAAAATCGAATCGCCTGCATGGAAACTGCTATTCGATTTCGGTTTCTTTGTTTCGAGTCTTGGGGCGACACTTGTGTTTGGTGTGGCAGCTGGAAACTTAATCGCTGGGATGGAGTTAAATGAGCGTGGCGAGTATGCGGGAACGCTTGCGGATCTGTTTGGCTGGTATCCACTGGCAACGGGAGTGCTTGCCGTCGCGACGTTTGCACTTCATGGGGTGATGTTTCTATATTTGAAAACAACTGGCGATGTTAGAGAACGCCTTTCAAAATGGATGTGGCATTTCTGGGGCGTGTTCTTGTTGGTGTACATTCTGGTTTCGATGATGACGCTGATTGAAAACCCACATGTGATCGCGACAATCAAGCGGGCTCCATGGGCGATTCCAATCGTGATCTTCAACGTCCTCTGCGTTGCGAACATGCCGCGGTCGATCTACAAACAACAGTTCGCTCGGGCGTTCATTTCGTCTTGTCTCAACATCGCTTGCCTCGTTGCCTTATTTGGCGTTTCCACGTTCCCAAACCTCGTCTACTCAACCGGCACCGGTCCGTCACTGACATTGGAGAATGCAGCGTCCAGCCAAGGCACACTTTGGATCATGACGATCATCGCAATGATTGGCGTTCCATTTATTTTAAGCTACACCGTGATTATCTACTGGACATTCCGGCATCCCATTGAAATGGAAGACTGAACTCTGCCCGTTGCTTGCTCATTGTTACAACTGACGTCTTCATCCAATCCTTTGGGTTCTACCGACACCTATTAGGGTGTCGTTAGGATTTAACTTTCAAAGCCGCTTTCGAATCGCCAAATGATTGAATTGAGCCCAAATCAAGCCAGACGCCTTGTCGTCAATCGCCAAGGTCTCCACAAGAGAAGTGCTTTTGGTAGCGGGGATACGGCATTGCTCGAGTGCATCGAGCACCTCGGCTATATCCAGATCGATACGATTTCAGTAATCAATCGAGCGCATCAGCACACTTTGTGGACGCGCGTTCCATCCTTCACTGTCAACCAACTGGATTCGTTGCAGCAGAATCGCAAAATTTTCGAGTACTGGGCGCACGCTGCCGCCTATCTCCCGATACGCGACTACCGCTTTAGCTTGCCTTACATGAACGCCATCGCCTCAGGACAGAAGCATTGGCGAAAGCCAGACAAGAAGACGATGACATCAGTACTGAAGCGAATTCGTTCAGATGGCCCAATGAAAGCGCGAGACTTTGAGTCAACTGCCGGCAAACAATCCAAGGATTGGGGCGGAGACAAACCAGCAAAATACGCGTTGGAGCAGCTGTTTATCGAAGGTCAGCTGATGATCAGCCAACGGGACGGGTTCCAAAAAGTGTTTGACCTGACCGAGCGTGTCTTGCCCTCAGTAGTAGACACAAATGTTCCCACGTCAGAAGAGTTCTGCCGACATCTAGTTTTCCAAACGATTCATTCTCAAGGCATCGCGACGGAGGCGGAAATTGGCTACTTGCGTAAAGGCATCAAACCAAGGCTGAAGAAGCAACTTAAACAAATGTTGGCCGACGAAGAGTTGGTCCAAGTTCAGGTGCGTGATAGTCCCCGCGTGTATTTCTCAACGGCAGACATCATTGAGAAAGCCACTTCGGTGCGTGTCTCAAGAAAGGTCCATCTGTTGTCACCCTTCGACAATCTTGTGATTCAGCGCAAGCGAATCGCCCACCTGTTTGATTACGACTATCAGATTGAGTGCTACGTGCCCGAGAAAAAACGCAAGCACGGCTATTTCTGCTTACCAATTCTCTTCGGCGATCATCTTGTAGGTCGACTCGATCCTAAGGCCGATCGCAAAAACGGTCGATTTATAGTTCGCAACCTTGTGATCGAAAAGAAGATTCAAAACGTTACGCAATTCACCAACGAGCTTGCGCAAACACTCAAAAACCTGTCCACGTTCAATGGGTGTGAATCCATCAGTATTGAACGTTGCAACCACAAAGAGATCAAGTCTGTTCTGTCCAAGCTTATAACCTAGTTGTTTGCACAGGACAGCCTGCTTAGCAGCAAGTCGAGGTGTTACGGCATCTTCGATTCAAATAAACGCGGCTCACTCCCAGCCCGACAGCACGATTTTCCCGATGGTTCGCCCAGCCTCAAGTGTCTTGTGTGCCGACCGAAGGTTCTCCCCGTTGATAGGAGACATCACATCACCGCTTGTGCTGACAATTCGACCTTCATCAATCCAACCTGAGACACGATTTAGCAAGTGATGCTGCTCAATCATGTCATCCGTTTCGAACATCGACCGAGTAAACATAAACTCCCAGACAAAAGTCGCGGCCTTCGTTTTCATACCGCTTTGATTGAGTGGATTTTGATTTTCTACAATGGAGACGATTTTTCCTTGGGGACGAATCAAGTCGACAACGGCGTCCCAGTGAGTATCCGTGTTGTTGAAAATCGCAATGTGATCGATAAACTTCATGCCCAAAGCGTCCACCTGTGGCCGCAGCGGTTCGTAATGGTTGATCACATGATCGGCGCCGAGCTTCTTGACCCACTCCAATGACTCAGGGCGAGACGCAGTCGCAATGACTTGTAGCCCGGCAATCTTTGCAAGTTGAATACCGATCGATCCGACTCCACCCGCTCCACCAATAATCAGCAAAGTTTCACCAGAGTTGGCACCTTCCACATCGATGCCAAGTCGGTCGAAGAATGCTTCGTAGGCTGTGATCGCCGTCAGCGGAAACGCAGCGGCTTCAGTGAAATCTAGAGACTTCGGTTTTCCGCCAACGATACGCTCGTCAACCAACTGAAACTCAGCGTTCGTTCCGGGCTTTGTAATGTCGCCGGCGTAAAACACCTCATCCCCCGGCTTGAATAACGTCACGTCGGCCCCGACCGCTGCCACGACGCCTGCCGCATCCCAGCCAAGAACTTTGGGCGATTCTTCAACCTTGTCTTTAGGAGCGCGAACTTTGGTATCCACTGGATTGACGGCAATTGCCTTGATCTCGACCAGCAAATCACGGCCTGCTGGCTGCGGTTTCTCCAATTCTACATCAATGAGTGATTCTGGATCCTCGATCGAGAGATAACGGGTAAGTCCAATTGCTTTCATTTCTTTCCTCAGAAGCATCTACGATTACCGAGCTCAACACTCACTGAACAGCCACATGAATCGTCTGATTCACAGGCTCTGGAGTCTACCTGATGGCATGGTTGCCTGAAAGCTTGACACCACTTTTCAGCATGACGGGTTGATGTAGCGACCGCTTCGGTGTCGTTGGAAACCGCCTACCGCAACAGTTGCCTGCTAGCACGCGTTTAGTTTAAAAATTTTGGTATTTGAGCCGCTACTTATTCACTCGAAACCAACGACTTTGTCGATGAAGCCTTTGTTAACTGCTTCAAATAAGGATGATCAAAATGGATGCGTTGCGTAATTTCTCTTTCTGTGGAGCCTTAGTTTCATTGGCTGCTTTTTCAATGACCGGTTGCTGCAGTGGTGGCAGCTGCCCGCTGTTCTCCGGCCACCGCAGCGCTCAAGCTACTAGCCAAGATGTAAGCAACGGACCATGCGAGACGTGCGGCAACGGCGCCAGCTACTCGACACCTGCTCAAAGCTATGTCATGCCGAACCAGAGCAGTTCGACGACGCCACAGGACTATTCGACTCAAGAATTCCCTACTTCCGAGCAAACTGCTGTTGAAAGTTCAGCAGCCAACCTTCCGGGCGTGCAAAGCGCTGTTGAAGAAAGCACTGAAGCTGGATTTATCCCAACGACCGGTGGCTCAAACTCACGCTAATTCAGCCTTCGACTGTCGCATTTTTGCTAGAGAAACACTAGCGCGGCGTTCGGATTGTCAAGATATCGAAGTAGAATAGATCCTCTCTATCCCTTTACGCCGCAAGGCGATGGCTCTCTAACGCTCGGACAACATGACGACTCCCGAACTACTTCTCTCACTACCACCTCGGATGTGCGAGCAGATCGCTCACTGCGAACCCGCGATCGCCGAGCAGTCCTTTTTCACGCATGACCCAATCGACTCGCAACTTGGCTCTGGTGGCGGCACCGCTTACCTGTTGCATCAAGCTTGGATGGCTCGCAATCAGGATTCGTCTGGCGAGACATTCGCAGACTGGCTTTGCAATCGGCAACGCATAGTGATTCATGGTGGCGGCGAAAGTCGCCGATTGCCTGCGTATGCGGCGGCCAGTAAATTGTTCATTCCTATTCCAGCGCTCCGCTGGTCACGCGGTCAAAAGCTGGGACAGACTCTGCTCAGCCTCAACCGAAAGTTTTTGGATTCGGCGTTGGACGCTGCAGGCGAAACTCCCCGAGTCATGATTGCCAGCGGCGACGTACTTCTGCGATCTCGTCAACTTCAAACTCCGTTACCCGAAGCTGACATTGTGCTATTGGGAATGTGGAATTCCCCGGAAGTTGCTCAAAATTACGGAGTCATGTTTGTCGATCGTGGTGAACCGCAACAGCTGCGAACATTCCTTCAAAAGCCGAGTCCGGATGTAATTCGCGAGCGATCAAGAGAAACTCCTTTTCTAGTCGATGTTGGCGTCTGGCTGCTCAGCCAGCGCGCCGTTGAGTGCCTTATGAAGAAGTGTGGATGGTACGAGTCTCATTCGCAGTTTGGCAAACAGATCCCCGACAACTACGATTTGTATGGAGAGTGGGCACTGCATCTTGGCAGCGATGCCGAGCAACCCGACGATGAGGTTTCCAAGTTGTCTGTCGCGGTGGCTCCGGTAAACGATGGTGAGTTCTACCACTTCGGCAAAACAGTTGACGTCATTGAATCGATGTACGGACTGCAGACGCTCGTGAATGATCAAACGGCGCTTGGAGCTGTTCCTTCGTTGGCTCAGCCAAAACAGTTTGTTCAAGACTCAGTGTTTGGTATTCCCCTGCGGCGGCAAGAGAATGAACTCCTCTGGGTTGAGAACAGTTCGATCCCTTCGACTTGGAAAGTCCGTCGCAGGCACATGCTAACCGGCGTTCCCAAAAACGAATGGCACCTCGATTTACCAGAGGGAATATGTTTGGATTTCGCACCAATCGGCGAGACAGCCTTTGCGATTCGAACCTATGGATTTGAGGCGACGTTCCGCGGCCCAATCGGGCATGCGGCAACGAAATGGATGCTGAATAACGCAAGGTCATGGTTTGACGAACGCAACATTAAGTTTGAAGAAGCGCAAATTGACAGCGATTGCGACCTACAAGCGGCACCCATCTTTCCTGTTGTCGAGCAAGAGGATCTGTCGGCCGAGTTTGTGCAGTGGCTCTGCGGCACGCCTAAATCATCGCAGGATCCTACGAACGAGTCTGCAGATGCTGCGGCGATATCCGTCGAAGACAAGCACCATCGGGATCGATGGCTTGGCCAGCCCCGCATGTCGGCGCGAGAGATCGCCCAATCGGTCAATCTAACACGAGTTTACGCGCAGCGCGATGAATACCGAATGGCGGTATTGCCAGTGATGGCGGAGCACGCCAAGAAAAGCGTCTTCTACAAACTCAATCTGACCGATACCGCGGCCACTTATGCTCAATCCGACGCTCCCGTTCCTTCAGAATGTGATGCGGACGATGACGTAATGCTCGCGGTACACAGTCGCATGTTTCGCAGTGAAGTTCTCAAAAACCGCGGCGACGATAGTTGGCAGGAAGAGGAAGAGAAGAGTTTTCGATTGCTCGAAGATGCGATCGTCGCACCTTATCTGCGCCAACGGGTGTTACCGGAGTTTACGCTTGCAGCAGATCAAATCGTCTGGGGTCGCGCCCCCGCACGCGTTGATCTTGCCGGCGGCTGGACAGACACGCCTCCGTATTGTCTCGAACAAGGCGGAAGCGTCGTCAATATTGCGCTCGACCTTAATGGGCAACCTCCGATTCAGGTATTCGCGCGTCGTTCTAAGGAACGTGCGATTACTCTGCGATCCATTGATCTGGGACTGGGCGAAGTCCTATCGACCTACGAAGATGTTGGCCGCTATCGAGGAGTTGGAGGGGGGTTTTCGATTGTCAAGGCCGCACTCGCCATGTGTGGCTTTCATCCAAGTTTCAACGGCGACGCGTTCCCAACCCTTGAAAAACAGCTGGACACATTCGGTGGTGGCATTGAACTTTCGATGCTCGCGGCGATTCCGAAGGGATCAGGGCTTGGAACAAGCAGCATTCTATCGGGCACAGTCCTCGGGACCCTGAATGAACTTTGTAATTTGCGCTGGGACGTTGTTGGTATAGCCGAACGCGTTAGTGCGGTCGAGCAGATGCTTGGCAGCGGCGGCGGATGGCAGGATCAGTATGGCGGTTTGCTGCGGGGAGCCAAACTAATTGAGACCAAGCCCGGCATGAGTCAGCTTGCGTCGGTACGGTGGTTGCCCGCTGAGTTCTTCAACGCACCCGAAATGAACGCACGGTCGATGTTGTATTTCACCGGTATCACGCGTGTGGCGCACGACGTTCTAGGGGAAATCGTGCGCGGCATGTTCTTGAATGATCCAGAACGATTATCGGTTTTAGATCTCATCGGAGAGAACAGCAACGCCTGTTTTGATGCAGTTCAACGTTCTGATGTCGGCGCGTTCTCGCAGAGCGTTGCAAGAAGTTGGGAGCTTAATCAGCGGCTTGATGTGGGGACCAATCCTCCGGAGGTTCAGGGCCTCCTAGAACGGATTAGTCCATATTTATCGAGCTTCAAACTTTCGGGGGCAGGCGGCGGCGGTTTTCTTTACATGATCGCCAAGGATGTTGATCAGGCGCACTTACTGCGCCGCGAACTCGATAACAATCCGCCCAACGCACTGGCTCGATTTGTAAAGATGTCACTTTCTTCAAGCGGCTTGCGAGTCACGAAGAGCTAGAGACATTACTACCGCCGGCGGCAATTGCGTGAGTCACCAACCGCAGTCGATGTCCTGACTTCTCTGCCCGGATTGCAGGTCACGCTTGCACGACGACTAGTCGACTTTGGCAATGTAAGCCCGTTCTCTTTGCGAATTCCACCTTGCAATGGAGGAGTCCGAGATAGTATTGAGCGTTGCCTTACGCTTTAATGATAATTAAACAATTAGACACGTCCGTTTCTTCACCCGTCGTCTGTTTCATGTTTGAACACAGTAGAAAATTGCTTTTCAAAACTCTATCCATCTTTCTGATTTTCTTAGCCCTCCTTTGCGCCCCCTCGGTTTAGTCAGCCGCGCAAGAAGGTGCTGACGCCAATCCACCGATTTTCGTCCACGGCCCCATTTGTGTTTGGCACGGCGACCCACAAAGTGAATGCGCGCTCGTGTGGATCGAGCGACCAAAGAATCCGCAGCAAGCCTGGTTCGAGGCGCAAGCGGGTTTTGGATACTCCGATGACGATGATGCAACCGTTTTAGAGATGATGGGCAAGCACCGCGCGGTTTACGTCCGTCACGCTTTTAGGCTGTCTAGGTCGGCCAAGATCGACTCTCTAAAATTGAACGTTCTGTATGATGACGGCTTCGTTGCATTTCTCAATGGGCACGAGATCGTTCGCGCCAATGTGGAAGGCGACATTGAACAGACAGATTTAGATAAGTTAGACGTTAAGAATCACGAAGCGAAGAAGTTTGAAACGTTCGCTATTAAGGCACCTAAAAAGTGGTTGCGTAACGGCGAAAACGTACTGGCGATCGTCGGCGTCAATAAGAGCATCGACAGCACGGACCTGAGCTTGCATCCTTCGCTTAAATGCATAAAAGATGGCAAAGAGTCGGTGTTGATAAAGCGCGGCAAGCCGTGGCAGGTTTGGTTGGGGGGGCAACCGGAAAGCGATTGGATGACCACCTATCCTGATGTCTCAAAGAACAAGCCTGCCCCTGTGGACAGCGAAGAATGGGAAATGGAGGTTCGGTATTGCTCAAAAGGTAGCGAAGACTGGAAATCCGCAAAGATCGATCGACATCCGCTGGCTGATTCCGTTAGTACCGTGGGTACGGCATCGTTGCAAAAACTCGATCCAGCAACCGAGTATAGAATCGAGTTGATCGGTTCAATCTCGGGAGAACGCGGCTTCCGGCGCGCGCTTTCGATGAAGACAGCACCAAGCACACGCCCTGACAAGATGAGCTTTGTCAACGGTGGAGACATGTTTCACACGCGCAAACTGTTGGACGCGATGAATCGTCGGGCGGGGCAGCTTGAACCGATGTTTGCGCTGTTGGGAGGAGACCTAGCTTACGCTAACGCGCGCGACGTAGGACGCTGGTACCAGTGGTTCAACTCTTGGTACGAGAACGCAGTGACCGACGACGGGAGGCAGATCCCAATGATCGCAGTCATCGGCAACCATGAAACACAGGGGTTGGGTCGCGACAAAGCCAAGTTTTACTACAGCCTGTTCCCTCTTCCTGAGGGGCGGTCTAACTTTGCAGTTGATTTTGGCGACTACATGAGCATCGTCAACTTGGATTCGCAACACTCACAGCCCGTCGCTAACCAGACGCAATGGCTCAACGACACACTAAAAGAACGCGAAACCAAACCAATTCTTTTTGCTTGTTATCATCGGCCGACCTACGGCACGCTGGTCAAAGAAGACAACGCAGCCGTTCGTACTCAGTGGGTGCCGTTATTTGAAAAGTACAAGGTAGATACCGTTTTTGAGCACGACCATCACGTGTTCAAACGATCGCTTCCGATCTATCAGGGAGGTGTCGACAATCGTCGTGGCGTGTTGTACTTAGGCGACGGAGCGTGGGGAGTTAGGGTGCGAGAAATCCCTGAAGAGCATGGCGAGAAACTTCCCTACATCGAACGTGCCGCCAGCCGTAATCACCTGATTCATGTTCTGATAGATGGAGCGGAAGTTCACTACCACGCCACCGACGCCAAGGGAAATGTTTTCGACAAGTTCCAGAGAAAGCATTAGGCGCGACGCAGAGAGATTGGGAAACGGACGATCCGGCTGCGATCAAAGAAATGTCTCCATTGAGATTTTGGTTGTCTAAGTTTCCCTGAGCGACAAGACGCTTGCTGTCGGCATTTCATTCTAAAATCCAGCGGCCAGTGCCTTGCCGCTTCGTGGATTGAGAGACATCTAGCCAAGGCTAGGACGATCTGCAACGTATACCTCTCCACACTGTTCTCTAGCTCGTGACCGTCTTCAACGCTTGTCTGGGACATGACTTCTGCAGACGTATGGTCGACGATTGGCCCCCTCTTTCCTACTGGTTCCGTGGCCGCGAATACGTGCTAAACCCATACGAGTGATACAAGCCCACCCGGATTACCACGATGAAATCTTAACTGCGACCTACCTTTGGTCTCCGACTCCCGTGTGAATCACGAACTTTTCCCGTAGTTAAGATCAATGGCAACTGAATCTCTCGCCGCTCCAACACAAGACAAGACTGGCATCAGTCCCGGAATGGGAGCCAACTTATACGGAAGCAAATGCCGCTTCCGCGTTTGGGCGCCCAATGCGCTACAGGTTTCGGTGGTAGGCAGCTTCAACGGTTGGAATCCTCACAGCAACTTCCTCTCTCACGAAAGTTCTGGTTACTGGGCCGGCACCATCGACGGTGCGCAGTATCGTGACGAGTACAAGTTCGCGATTCACACAGGCGAAGGAATTCTATTTCGCAATGATCCGTACGCGCGTGAGTTAACGAACTCCAACGGCAACAGCGTCATCATCGATCCATCATTCGACTGGGGCGACACAGAGAACTACACTACCCCGCCTTGGCACGAGTGGGTGATCTACGAAATGCACATCGGCACATTCAACGATTCCCCAGAAGAGGCGGGAACCTTCGACCGTGCCATTGAAAAACTAGATTATTTAGCCAATGACTTGGGCATCAACGCCATCGAAGTCATGCCGTGTGCCGAATTCCCGGGCGCTAGCAGTTGGGGCTACAACCCGTCACATTTGTTTGCCATCGAACGTGACTACGGCGGGCCGAAAGCTTTCCGTCGATTCATCAAGGCCGCCCACGGGCGTGGCATCGCGGTTATTTTGGACGTTGTCTACAACCACTTCGGCCCATCGGACATTGACCTTTGGCAATTCGATGGATGGAGCGACGTTGGTCAATCCGGCGGAATTTACACCTACGATGACAACCGAGCTCATACGCCATGGGGGCACACGCGTCCGAATTACGGTCGCGGCGAGGTTCGTCAATTCTTGCGGGACAACGCATTGTATTGGCTGGAGGAATTTCAGCTCGACGGACTGCGTTTCGACGCCACCGGTTACATCCAATCCGTCGACGGATTTGGCGATGATTTGCCCGAAGGCTGGAGCCTGATGCAATGGATCAATCGTGAAGTCAACCAAAAGCAACCGTGGAAGTTACTGATTGCCGAAGACTTGCGAGAAAATGAATGGATCACTAAAGGTGAAGGAGACGGCGGCGCTGGATTCGACACACAATGGTCGTCAAGATTCACGCGTGCAGTCCGTGAGGCGGTTATCACTCAGCACGACAAAGACCGTGACATGTGGGAGGTTGCCGACGCGATCACTCACCGCTTCAACGGTAACCCTTTACAGCGCGTAATCTATACGGAGTCGCATGACGAGGTGGCCAATGGCAATGCCCGGGTTCCCGAAGAAATCTGGCCGAGCAACGCAGATAGTTGGTTCTCCAAGAAACGATCAACCCTTGGCGCAGCAGTTACATTAACTGCCCCCGGAATCCCGATGCTGTTTCAAGGTCAGGAGTTCGTTGAAGATCTTTGGTTTTCTGATACAGATCCCTTGGACTGGCAACGCTGCCAGCGCTACTCTGGTATCGTTCAGCTTTACCGCGATCTTATACATCTACGTCGCAATTGGTTCGACAACACCAAAGGACTTCAAGGCAAGCATGTGAAGTGCCATCACGTCAACAATACCGACAAAGTTCTCGCCATGCATCGCTGGGACAAGGGCGGCGCTGGTGATGATGTCGTCGTTGCGTTTAATTTTTCAAATCAAACACTGCATGATTATCGCATCGGTTTTCCCGAGCACGGACTTTGGAAGCTCCGTTTGAATACGGACTCCCAACAATACGACCAAGATTTCGGATGCGAATCTTCGTTCGACACCACTGCCGCTGGTTTTGCCCAAGACGGATTCGGACAGTCTGGGTTAGTCACGCTCCCTCCGTATTCGGCCCTGATCTATTCCAAAGATTAGACCTGTTATGCAGCCTTCGACTGCGGGAGAAAACGGTTTAGCGCTGGCCAGAGGAGACGACCGTTCTCTTTGAAGTACCTAGAGCGGAAATAGAACTTGGAAAAGCACTTGCTGTGCAACGATTGAACCTCGCCGGGACTTAGATTCTTATACTTCAGCACCGGTTGGTACACCGAATACTTGCTGTGGTCAAAGTCATCGATCTGATCTTTGACCTCATCGTAGAATTGCGTGCCGGGGTAGGGCGTTACGATATTAAAATTCGCAAACGTAGGATTCACTTTGCGAGCATAATTGAGCACATCAAAGATGCTCTGTTGCGTATCGTCGGGGAATCCGACCATGAATCCGGCGACAGTTCGAATGCCCAGCTCCCGGCATTGCGCAATGAAATCGCGTTGTCGGTCATCCTTGATCGCCACGCGATCGTATTTCTTTAGCGTTGCCTCATCCGGCGTCTCGATGCCAATCGTGATACTAGTCAAGCCTACTTCCTTAAGCGCCTTTAGCGTCTCGATTCTCATGATGTCGACGCGCGTCTCGATCGAAAATTGAACTCGCTTGGAGAGCCCGCCGATTTTCTCCGCCAGTTCCAGCGCTTTCTTGCGGTTTAGCCCAAAGAGTGGATCGCGAAACTTGAACGACTCAAAGCCGTATCGATCGATGCCATGCTGCATCTCGGCGGCAACCAGATCGGGGCTGCGAAAGCGCGTTTTGCTTTCAATCATGATGTACGGGCAGTAATTGCATTTAAACGTGCAACCGCGACTTTGCTGAATGAAAGTCGTAGGGAATCTCCAGAAATCATACATGATCCGAAAGTCGGCATATCGAAACAGTGACCAATCAGGCATCGGCAGACGGTCCAGATCGGCCACAACGCCAACGTCGATCACGTTCTCGTTAGACGCCAACACTTCATCCCAACGGTACAGTAGTTGCTCTGGCTCACCTTTAAGCACCACAACGTTGGAGCCTTCGAACGTAGCGGAAATCGATTCGGCCATCGCAAATGCAACTTGGCCAACGACTAGGACTTTTACTTTTGAGTCGTTGTCGACGATCTGGCGAATCGTCGCCATTTCGTCATCTAGCGTCAGCAACGCTGGGTTGAAGATGTAGACATCGGCGGGCACCACTTCGTCCAAGCTGTAACAGACGGTATGACCGAGCTGCTTAAGAACGGCGACCAAGTAGGCGAAGTTCAGTGCCGTTGGACGGTAGTCCCGAAGATACATTTGCCGGATGAAGTTCTCACGGAGATTAGATGACTTCTGCGGCATCCCTACACCCATTCCGCCAGCAAAATCCTTTTGCGCGTTATTGCGGCGGGTGTCCCAAAGACAGACGTTCATACTTTCAACTTTGTGGGGGCAGGAATGTGGCACGACTCGCCGAGTCGTGTTTTCGGCGGATAAACGACTCGGAGAGTCGTGTTACACTGCTTCGCCTAATTGTCGCTTGGAGTACCGCGCGAAATACGGACGTTTGGGTTAATTTCAGATTCCGAGTTACCGTTGAAATGCGGTGCCGGGACTACCCTCTGTTCTACACGAGTACTAGAAATCCCGTGAGACCGATTCAAGTTGCTGTCTTGAGTAGGTTTGGCCGTCTTCTGCTGCACTTGTTGTGTTTGTGGTTGTGGAGCTGGTGATTCCTCGGTGTTAACCGGCCACGGACGATCTCCCAGCGATCTACCCACAAGAATCACGCGACCGCCTCGGCCGACAAAATACTTAATTCCTCGCCAAGAAACCGTGTTACCAACGGTGGACATCAATAACATGAAATTGCTCACCAACGTCGTCAACGGGCCAGCAAACAAATCAAATTTCTTGGCTCGACGGTAGCTACGCCACGTTGGGCAGTTGCTCCGCCCGATGTTCTGTCGAATTGCGGCTCGGGCAATCCCCATCAGGTAAAGCCCAATCGAAGATCCTATTGCCCAGTAACCCCAACTTGCTCCCTTAATTATTCCAACGATTCCGGCAATCAGTCCGCCCCAGAAGCCAACAGTCGCAACCGTTGTTACAACCAACGCCGTAAACCAATAAAACGGTGCGTAGCGCCGGCTGATCAAGAGTTGCCGCCTGAGGAACTCGGTCAGCGAAGCCCAAGTGAATTCGACCGCCGATGTGCAAACACATTGCGGCTCGAACTCTACGTCCAAATTGGCTGATCGAAGTACACGGGTGGCGACCAAATCATCGCTCAGCACACCCGACCATGCTTCCCGGATGCCGACGGCATCAAAGACGTTTCGGTGAATGGCCCAAGAACCACCCCATACCAGATAGTGTTTCCCTCTACCGAGAAATGAGGCAAGTGCATTGTTTATGGTGCAGCCAAGCAACGTAGGTAGTTTCTTGTTCTTGGGAACCATCCAGCGGTATCCCGTACGTGCGCCAAGGCCTTCGCGCCCGACGCTGTTGACTAACCAACGAAGCCACGTACGTTTGGGGCTGGCATCGGAATCGGCGAACACCAGAACATCGACCTCTTTGGATAGCTCTGCCGTTGCACATCGCAGGTTATGCACTTTCTGGCCGCACTGTTCGGTTCTACCGGCGACGATCAGGCGCGATCGAACACAGCGGTTCTCTTTTTGAACGTTACGAATCAATTGAACAGAAGTATCGTCAGTGCGTTCAACGACGAAGGTGACCTCGTAGTTAGGGTGATCCTGCTGCATGAAGGCAGTCAGATTCTCTCGCAATTGATGCTCCATTCCTTTGCACGGAATAATAATGTTGGCGCGGGCGTAAGTGTGAGCCAGAGGTGCGGGTTTCTTTTGATGTACTTTCCAAAACCTGTGGTTCTCAACGAGCAACGTGAGAAAGGCAATTGAGTACACCCAAGCTCCAACCGCAAAGCCGATTCCGGCGATGATTAAGAAGTTAGTCAACATGTAAACTCATTTCGCTCGAAGAGCAGGCAGGATCAAAGGTTCAGCGAAATGGGTTGGTTTTCACAAGCCTATTGCGCCAATCCGGACCGGCGGGGTCCACCATCTGGATCGGCAAAAACAGTGTTAAACTTTAGCGATACTAACGAACGATCGGGCGCTTCGATGGCCAAAGACCGCGCAAACTCCTGTGGATAGGGAAGAAGGACCGCTGACGCGGCTGCAAGACAAATTGCGAGCAAAGGCGGAAGGCAAAAGTGACGATATATCAATTAGATTTACAAATGCCAATTTCATTCATTTTTGCAAATTCCCCTAAAGTTTCTTGCGGCAAATGGCCCACAAAACACAGGGATTTTTACTCAGTTCAATATTGGAGAACTCAACTCATTTTGATAATCTGCTGTCTCAACAAGTAGTGGTGAGCGGCTTTAACTTTTCATGAACTGCTTGTTGATGACCACATGTGCGTCAGCCCCTATGGGTTAGACACCTCGTCAAATGATTTGTCAGGGAATGCAGCGATTGGGTCACGGAATGGATGCCACTCAGGGTTTCGAGTTTGAAACCCGTAAATGACAAAGGATGTCAGTGATGGATGTAAAAAAAGATTTCGACATGAATGTGCATATCCGCTGGATGATTCGGCGTGACATGCCGGAAGTCTTGGACATTGAACAAAGCAGTTTCGAATTCCCTTGGACCGAAGAGGACTTCATCCGTTGTCTTCGCCAGCGGAACTGCATCGGCATGGTTGCCGAGTATGACGAAAAGGTCGTCGGATTTATGATCTATGAGCTTCATCGCGATCAATTGCATGTGCTCAATTTCTCTGTCGGACCGGACGTCCACCGCCGAGGCATTGGTTCTCAGATGGTCAACAAGTTGCTCGGCAAGCTATCTCAGCAACGTCGCAACCAGATCACGCTTGAGATTCGCGAAACGAACCTCGCCGCTCAAGTGTTTTTCCGAAACCTTGGTTTCAAGGCGATCTCTGTGCTGCGTGATTACTACGACGATACTGTCGAAGACGCTTACGTTATGCAGTACCTGTACCAGCAAGAGGCCGTCGCAGACGCACAATCGACCAATCGAATTGCACGCCGCATGGCCGGTTGAATTGAGCTCTCTGGTATTCACTTGCCAGACCGTTGAAAACAATAAGCCCGGCCTTCCATTGGAAGACTGGGCTTTTTTGTGGTGGGGGTGAATCCGGATAGAGGCAAACATCGATAGGAGCGAACTTTGGCCGCTCGACCAGATCACTAATGTAAAAACTATTGCAGCTAGGCGAACGGGATGATTTCAAAAGAAAAAGGGCACGGTATAAGACCATGCCCTTTTCGTTCTTTCAGCTAACGCCAATCAACGCTTGTTAGTACGTTGCAAAGTAAGCGTGTGCCCATGCCAATTTGTAGGCGATTGCCGCAACGACTGGGTTGTCGAGGTCTTCGTCAATAAATTCGGCAAGCTCAGCGTAATCTTCAGCAGTCTCGATGAGACAAGAATGACCACCATTTGCGATGGCGTAGTCAATTTCGTCGTCGACGATTGCTTCGAGTTTATCAAGGATGCGATCCACCAGTTCGTCGGTGCCGTCCAAGCCTGTATGCTCTAGGTAGCAAATGGCATATGCAGCTCCGTTAAATACCCCCCAACCACGACGAGAGAGGCGATTTCCATCTTCCTCGTAAAACCTGTCTTTGGCAGCAAACTGCAAAGCTGCGCTCGCTACGTTTAGAGCGTAAGCGTCGTACGAGTCAGTTGCAGCATCTGCAAGATCACCGACTTCTTCCGCGAGGCTGGCGAAACATTCTTGGTTGCTCAATTCCGGCTCTACAACATCTGGGCAGAACGCTACTTGGAGATCGTAGACCAGGAATCCAGCGAAATCGATTCGGGTGATCGTCTCGCCCGGGCCGGCAAAGAAACTGTAGTCTGATCCACTAGACTGACCAATGAGAGTATCGCCGTCGAAGTAGCTAACGACAAATTCATCAATTGGAAAGTCGGTTGTAAGGCAAAATCCACATGCTCTACCGAGAGAGGGATCAGGCCTCAACGAGTATTCGGTGTGGGTACCAATGACTGGCCCGATAATGGCTTCAGCTGAGTTTCCATCAAAGCCACGTCGAAGAACCGTGAACTGATTGTTGATGGTACCAAACGGAACGGCTGGCAAGCTACCTTCGATAGTAAGCGTTCCCATTGGAAGTGTAAGCTGAGGTACTTCCATCGGAACAGTCTGCAGGTTTATAAAGAAACCATTATTATTGATTGGAGTCTCGAAGTCTTCGATTGGAGGTGAAGTCGTCTCTTCGGCTGTAATTCCAGATACAACAAATGCTCCTTCCATTTCAGCGACTGCGGCATTGAATGCCTCGCAAGTGGCTACAGTTGCTGGATCTTGTGCTTGAGCCTGAGTGGGAAATAAAGAAGCTATGGCGACAGCAATCGCCAAAAAATAAAAGGGACGTGTAAGATACATGTAAATCTCTCTGGGTGTAGGAAGGAATGTGATCACCTTTTCAGTGAAACTTTTTTGCAAAAGTTGCTTGAATGGAGGTTGTTATAGCCCCCCAATTCTAACTAGCTGGACAGTAAATCCCAACCTTAATTGGACTTGCTCGATTGTTATTTCCTCCAGCCCGGGTCTAGCCGTTGAAATCGGAGCCAGCCGACTAGGGCCCATCATTTCTCTTTAGCATCTTTAAGAAGCGGTCTCGAACTGACGTTTACCTGCCGGAAACGCTAGAAAAGCCCTTTCTTCAGGGTCGGGGAATCAAATCCTAGCCATTTTGTCGCGATTGAAGCCTAACGGAAAACGACGCAATTGGTTAGTTTATAAGCGTCATCTGTTTAGCGTTCTTCAAATAAATGACTTCTGGAGCAGCCTGTGAGCGAATTGACCCATTTAAACGCCCAAGGTGAGTCGCACATGGTGAACGTTGGCGAAAAGCCGGAAACCGATCGAGCGGCAATTGCCACGGGAATCGTGGTGATGAAGGCTCAAACGGCTGAAAGAATCAAGGAAAACGGGATCACGAAGGGAAATGTTTTGGAAATTGCGCGTGTTGCTGGTATCACAGCCACCAAACGCACTGCCGATCTGATTCCGCTTTGCCATCCGCTGAGGATTACATCCGTTGATATTGATTTGACGTTCAAGTCGGAGACAGAACTACGGATTTTAGCGAAAGTAACTGCGACTGATCGAACAGGTGTTGAAATGGAGGCACTGACTGCGGTTGCTACCGCAGGGTTGGTGGTCTACGACATGTGCAAGAGCATCGACAGAGAGATGACGATCACAAATGTTTGCCTGATGGAAAAATCGGGCGGCAAAAGCGGTCATTTTAAACGCCAACCGGCGTGAACCTACTCAGGAAAACACTGTGAGCCAAATTGCCAGCGGCGAAACTCATTTAGAGGAAACCCGCAACCCAACCAATCAGGCCTCCCGTCCCAAGGATAGCTCCACCACTCGTCACGAATTGGCTGCGCTGTATGCGCCTGTATCAGCACACCTTACGGCCGTTGAATCCATCCTTCAAACTGAACTTAGCAGTGACACTCCGTTCGTTAACCAGTTGTTAGAGCACAGTTGGCTGCTGGGGGGAAAGCGGATGCGTCCCGTTTTATTGTTGCTGTCCGGCATGGCGTTGGCGAAACCCGGAGTTCAAGCCAATCGCGAACTGCACCTGATGGGTGCGGCGATCGAGATGATACACACTGCGACGCTGGTCCATGACGACGTGCTGGACAAAGCCGACTTGCGTCGCCACCAAGCAACGGCCAATGCCAAATGGGACAACCGCGTCAGCGTTTTGCTTGGCGATTATTTGTTCACGCACTCCTTTCACGTCGCCAGTAAAAGCGGATCTGCGGCAGCCATGGGAAAGCTGGCTGCGTCGAGCAATTTGGTTTGCGCTGGTGAAATGAAACAGAATTTTCACGCTGGAAATTTTGAGATCGACGAGAGCGTTTATTTCGAGATCATTTCTGAAAAGACCGCCGAACTGTGCGCAGCGGCCTGTGGGATTGGCGCACTAGTCGTTGGAGGAAGTGACGCGGAAATCGAAGAATTTGAAAGTTACGGTCGCGACCTTGGCATTGCGTTCCAGATCATTGACGACGTCCTAGATTTGGTTGGTACGCCAGAGAACGTTGGCAAAACGCTAGGCACTGATTTATTCAATGCCAAAGCGACTCTACCGATAATCCATTGCCTGAAGAGTCTCGGCGCTGATCAGCGTTTGCAGTTTTTGACCGTGCTCAATGAGGGAAATGATGTGAATCGCGCCGTCGAGCTACTCGATTCAACGAGCTCGATTCAG
This sequence comes from uncultured Pirellulaceae bacterium, assembly GCA_964503675.1. Taxonomy (GTDB): domain Bacteria; phylum Planctomycetota; class Planctomycetia; order Pirellulales; family Pirellulaceae; genus Mariniblastus. The sequence continues at coordinate 32,144 of CAZDBE010000009.1, forward strand.
TACGCTAGACAAGTCGCTCAGCAACACGCTGCTCGCGCGGAGGCATTTGCTAAATCGCTTCCGGAGAATGAGGCGTCCAAGTCACTAGTGAAGCTCGCGCAGTTCATTCTTCGACGCACGCACTAGTAGATTCGGTTGTTGGCCGGCTTGTACCGCGTTAATGTTCTCTCATTGAGCGAACCTGACTTTGCCGAACCTATTTCGGCAGTCGTTCGGCGCGAGGAGTACTAGCGGTGCGATCGAGAATCGGCTGAACTTCCTCAATGAACTCGTTAAAGTCTTTGAACTGACGGTAGACGCTGGCGAAACGGATGTACGCCACATCATCCAACCGGCTTAGTTTCTCCATCAACCACTCGCCAATCAACTGGCTATCGATCTCGGAAGCCTTGTGATCGTAGGCGCGTTGAATCGTATCAGAAATTGCACTTTCGACGTCATCGGTTGCGATCGGTCTTTTCCAGCATGCCCGTTCGAGCCCTTGGCGAATCTTGGCCGGCGAAAATGGCTCGCGCGTGCCATCCTTCTTAATGACAGGCAAATCAAGTTCCGCGACGCGTTCGAATGTGGTGAACCGTTTATCGCAGCTTTGGCAAACACGCCGACGACGGATCGCGTAACCATCTTCACCACTACGTGAGTCGACAACTTTGTCGTTGTCATTTTGACAAAAAGGGCACTTCATAAAACGGGTCTCAATAACGTCGATACAACTATGAATAAATGATAACGAAAACACGGCATCAAGATGGGGTAAAACTGGCCAAAGCGTCTCATTTGGTTCTACATGACAGCATAAACGACTCGCCAATCCATAACAGAATCACGTAATCGCCAAAGACACCGCAGTCTCCCGGGCTTATGGACGAACTCGTTTCGTTTTTATTACGAGCCCACGTCTGTTCGCCAAGGGTCTCCGTATATCATGCTCCAATAGTGAACCGTGAGATTCTGAATTCGCCTGAAGTGTCCACGGACCTGCAGCACCGACTAAATGGCTCCGACTAATCCGTCTCATAACCACCTGACACTCTCCCGCTGTCTGCGGTAATTCGTAGCAGTCATTTTCGTTTCAGATTTGGACAATTGTCTGCTATAATTTCGTCCAGCTGGCGAGAAAAGGCCGCTTGAGACGGGCCTCGTGGACCAATTCACAGTCCTAGGACTCCACAAAGGTCGCGGAACCGGCATAGCCGGCCCCTTTGGATGAAAAAGATTCCGCAATTCCCACCATAAAGCTACCTAACGGCAGTGAAAACCGCGTAGGGCGTTTCTAGCTGTTTGATCTTTTGAGCCAAACAGACTTTAATGTAGGACTCGGCGCATATCGCGTTTGAGGGATCGGATTGCGGCGACAATTCACCAAAATGCCGCAGAAACACTTAAAAACTAAGGGTCGAATCACTTGGCAAACTTCAATCCAAACTTTGACAACTCAAATACGCTTTACTCCAGCGAAAACGAGCACGACAGCTGCGGCGTTGGCTTCGTAGCGCAGATCGACCGCAAGGCCTCACGAGAAATTGTCTCCGACGCCTGTGATATCCTCGCACGTATGGAACATCGTGGAGCATGCGGATGCGAACAGGAAACTGGCGACGGAGCCGGTATTCTCGTCGCAATGCCCGTGGATTTTATGCAACGGATCGCAAAAGAAAACGATTTCGACCTGCAAGACACGTTCTTCGCTGTCGGCAACATTTTCTTTTCCAAAGACGGACCGACCACCGAGTTTGGCAAAAAGACCTTTGAGGAAACTTGTGCCGAGAACGGCCAGCGCTTCATCGGTTGGCGTGACGTCCCAGTCGATGCCAAACGAGCCAACATTGGTGCCACCGCTGTTCGATCAGAGCCTGAAATCTGCCAAGCGTTCGTTGGACCTGGCGAAGGCGTCAGCCAAGACGAATTCGAGCGGAAGCTGTATGTGATTCGTAAAGTGACCACGAAGAAGGTCAACGCGAAATTCGGCGGCATCAACGAAGAGTTTTACGCTTGCTCGCTGTCCTCACGCATTTTGGTTTACAAAGGAATGCTGTCAACGGCTCAAGTGCCGCAGTACTACGATGACTTGCGGAGCGACGATTTCACCAGCCATCTCGCGATGGTTCACTCGCGCTTCTCCACCAACACGCTGCCGGCGTGGTCACGTGCCCAGCCACTGCGCTGGATGGCACACAATGGCGAAATTAATACTCTACGCGGGAACCGCAATTGGATCACCGCGCGTCAGGGACTGATGGAATCGCCCGTATTGGGTGACGACCTGAAGAAGGTTATGCCGACTATTGAAGAGGGCTGCAGCGACTCAGGCGAACTCGACTGTGCTTTGGAATTGCTGATGATGGCTGGCCGAGAATTGCCAGAGGTCGTCATGATGATGGTGCCTGAAGCATGGCGGAACCACAGAAGCATTTCACGGAACAAACATGCCTTCTACGAATATCATGCTTGCCTCCAAGAACCTTGGGATGGACCGGCCTCGATTTCCTTCACTGATGGAAACGTAATCGGTGCCGTGCTCGATCGCAACGGTCTACGTCCGAGTCGCTACTACGTCACCGATGACAATCGCGTCATTATGGCCAGCGAAGTCGGCGTACTGGAAGTTGACCCAGCCAAAATCGTTAAGAAAGGTCGCCTAGAGCCCGGCAAAATGTTCTTGGTCGATTTCGAGAACGGGCGTATCGTCGCCGACGGCGAGCTAAAAGACGAAATCGCCAACCGACGTCCTTACGAACAGTGGCTGTCGAACCAGAGATTGACGTTGGACGAGTTTCCCAACCGCGACCCTGCTCCGTTCATGTCACGCGCGGATCGCATCGCTCAAATGCGAGCCTTCGGTTATTCCAACGAGACCATGGATTTCATGCTATTGCCGCTAATCAAGGTCGAGAAGGACCCGATTGGCTCAATGGGCGACGACATGGCTTTGGCTTGCCTCAGCGATAAACCACGCCTGTTATACGATTACTTCAAGCAACTGTTTGCTCAGGTTACCAATCCTCCGATCGATTCGATTCGCGAGGAAATCGTGATGTCGGTCGAGTGTTTCATCGGCCCCGAAGGCAACTTGCTGGACACGACCGAAAGCCAGTGCCACCGCCTGCTGCTGCACAACCCTATCCTCGATTTCGCCGAAATGGCAGCCATCAAGGATCTCGACCATCGCGGTTGGAAGTCACAGCTGATCGATATCACCTTCGATCGTAGCGAAGGCGAGGCTGGTTTTTCAGCCGCCATTGAACGCATCTGCAAAGAGGCAGAACAAGCCATCGAAACCGGCCATGCGTTGATCGTATTGAGTGACCGTGCTGTAGGCCCAGACCGCGTTCCACTGTCAGCTTTGATCGCCACAAGTGCTGTTCATCATCACTTGATCGAAAAAGAAACGCGCACGCGTATCGGACTCGTCGTCGAAACTGGTGAGGCACGCGAAGTCCATCACCACTGCCTGCTGACTGGCTTTGGTGCTGACGCGATTCATCCGTACCTTGGCCTCGAAGCCATCATCGACCATCACACCAACAATCCGGATTCTGACCTAACGTCTGAAAAGTGCATCAAATCCTATCGCAAGGGCGTGATGAAGGGCATGTTGAAGGTACTGGCGAAAATGGGAATCTCAACACTGGCCAGCTACAAAGGTGCCCGCATCTTTGAAGCGGTTGGTTTGAATTCAGACGTCATTACCAAGGCGTTCCCCGGAACCGCCAGCCGCATTGAAGGTGTTGGTTTTGACGTGTTGGCCAAAGAAGCCATTCGCCGCCACGACTTGGGCTACGGTAAGAAAACACAAGCGTTGCCGATCGTCGAATTGGAGACTGCCGGTACCGTCCACTGGCGTAGCGAAGGTGAGAAGCACGCTTGGACGCCACTGAACATCGCCAAACTGCAACAAGCAGCGCGCTCTGGTGACGTTAATGCGTACAAGGATTTTGCGAAAGCGATCAACGAACAGGCGATGAAAGAATGTCATTTACGTGGCTTGTTGCAATTCGATTTCAGCAAACGATCAGCGATTGACATCGAAGAAGTCGAACCGGCAAAGGAAATCGTAAAGCGATTCTGCACTGGTGCGATGAGCTTCGGTTCGATCTCTGCAGAATCCCACGAGACCATGGCCATCGCCATGAATCGTCTCGGCGGCAAAAGCAACACAGGTGAGGGCGGCGAAGATGTCGCGCGATTCACACCTAGCCCCAATGGTGACTCACGCCGCTCTGCAATCAAGCAAGTCGCCTCTGGTCGCTTTGGCGTGACAGCGTACTACTTGTCCAACGCTGACGAGATCCAAATCAAAATGGCTCAGGGAGCCAAGCCTGGTGAAGGCGGTGAACTGCCTGGCCACAAGGTCGACGAAAAGATCGCTGCCACTCGTCGCTCGACGCCAGGCGTGACTTTGATCAGTCCTCCACCACACCACGACATTTACTCGATCGAAGATCTGGCTCAGCTGATCTACGATCTTAAAAACGCCAATCCAACGGCCCGCATCAGTGTCAAGCTTGTTTCCGAGGTCGGCGTCGGTACGATTGCTGCCGGTGTGGCGAAAGCTCACGCTGACAATATCTTGATTTCAGGTACCGGCGGCGGCACAGGTGCTTCTCCACTGACATCAATCAAGCACGCGGGCATGCCATGGGAGCTTGGTATCGCCGAGACGCATCAAACGCTTGTAATGAGCGATCTGCGTAGTCGCGTTCGTCTTCAAACCGACGGTCAGCTGAAAACAGGACGTGACGTCGTGATCGCGACGCTGCTGGGAGCCGAAGAATACGGTTTCGCGACGGCTCCACTGATTACGTTGGGCTGCATCATGATGCGGAAGTGTCATCTCAACACTTGTCCGGTCGGCATCGCGACGCAGGACAAAGAGTTGCGCAAGAAATTCAAAGGCAAGCCGGAGCACGTGGTCAATTACCTGTTCATGGTTGCCGAAGAAGCGCGTGAGATCATGGCGAGCCTCGGTTTCAAATCGATCAATGAAATGGTCGGACAAGTTGAATCATTGCACGTTGACGAAGCCGTTGACCATTGGAAGGCTCAGGGAATCAACCTTGAGAAACTACTCGCGCCAGCGGTAGGTTATTACGAAGACACAGAAGTCTACTGCACGATCGATCAAGACCACGCTTTGGAAGAAGTTCTCGACCGAACGCTGGTTAAGAAAGCTGATGCAGCATTAACCGACAAAGAAAAGGTCACCATCGATTCGAAAGTGGTCAACACCGATCGTTCGGTGGGTACGATCCTAAGCCACTACGTTTCAAAAGCGCACGGCGAAGAAGGACTTCCAGAGGATACGATCGAAATCAACTTAACCGGATCCGCCGGCCAAAGCATCGGCGCATTTATGGCTTCAGGAGTCACGATCCGCGTCGAAGGCGATGCTAATGATTACTGCGGCAAGGGACTCTCTGGTGGCAAGTTGATTATCTTCCCACCGAAGTCGGCGAAGTTTGCCTCCAATGAAAACATCCTGATTGGTAACGTGGCTTTGTATGGAGCGACTGCTGGTGAGGCATACTTCAGCGGCGTTGCTGCCGAGCGTTTTGCCGTCCGCAACTCAGGTGCTCACGCCGTCATCGAAGGCAT
>CAZDBE010000010.1:0-3989 GCA_964503675.1 uncultured Pirellulaceae bacterium
AGAATGGTGTCGCTATCGAAAATTCGCTCGTGATTGAAATCGAGATCGGGCGGATGATAGGGACGCGAACCAACGGCAATCACGACATTCTTTGTTGTGATCGTTGGTCCACCTTCAACCGAAATGGTATTGGCGTCTTCGAAACGGGCGTGCCCAGAAATCAGCTCGCAATTGTTACGTGAGTAGAACTTCCGCCGCATCGTTTCCTGTTCAGAAATGACTTTCTGTGCCGTTGCGGTCAGTTGAGCGATCGTTGCCTTGGGTTTGATTCCGCATTCCATAAGAATCGGATTGTTGATCGCGTCGGTAAGCTGGGAGATGGCAAACTTGAGTGCTTTGCTGGGGATGGTTCCCCAGTGCGTGCAGCCACCACCGATACGGCTGTAGCGTTCGAGCACAACAACATTCTTGCCCGCCTTGGCCAGTTGCATGGCAGCTCCTTCGCCACCGGGGCCAGTCCCTATAACCACTGCGTCTGTGCTGATATCCGTCATCGTCGTTCCGTAACTTGGTGAGGTCCAATCGCTGATTAGCCGTTATTTTGACCTTTTGCAGGAAGTTCTGCAATCGTACTCAGCCTACTCATGCGGGCTTAGGGGCCCTAAGAAAATCAAAGCGCGCATCGTTTTGTCCGTCGAGCATGTCAACCAGACGTTTGCCGAGAACTGGTGCAAATTTGAATCCATGTCCCGAAAGTCCCGCCGCATAGGCGATTTGCGAATGTTCGGGGTGCGTGTCCAGAACGAAATGTTCGCTCGGCGTCATTGTGTACATGCACATGCTGTGATGGACCAGCCGTTTTTTTGTGAAATGAAAATGTTGATCCAGATAGGCTTCCACGCGTTCCTGTTGATCCTGATCGATGCTCTGGTCCAGTTGGCTCGGTGCGTCGATAGGCTTGCCTCCGCTGTGCTCGCAAACTTTCATGCCCGATGTGTCCAGTTCCGGAGTAACGTAGAAGCAAGACCCGTCGTCTTGCTCATTTAGAACGCAAGGGAACTGGTTCACCAGTTTCTGGTCGACTCGGTCGAGCTGGTACCAGTGCTGTTGCTTGGCCAAGAGTTTCAGGGGCAGCTCAACATCACCAAGAATCTCGTTCGTCCAAGATCCGGCACAGACGATCATTCGGTCAGCCGACCAAGAACCCTGCTCGGATTCCACATGGACGACACCCGCTTCATCAACGTGCCACCGATCAACGCAGACGCCGGATTTTATTGCAGCGCCGGCGCTCAAGGCTTGCTTGATCATTGCTGCCACGCAAAGTTCCACGCGGAGGAAGCCGCCACCGGGCTCAAAGACGCCAACGTGCCCCTCGGGGACTTTTAGGATGGGGAGTCTTTTGTGAATGTCGTCCGCAGAGAATTCTTCGACCTTCAAGTCATGCTGGTTCGCGCTTTTCAGCACGCCGTTGACCACAGTTCCGTTTGCCGGCCCAATTTGAAGAACGCCACACTGCGTCAACAGTTCTTTGATTTCTGGAGCGGTTCGGTGCCGCTTATTCAATTCGTCCCACAGTTCGTACGCTTCCTGCAGCAGTGGAACGTAGTCCGGATGTTCAAAATAGGATTTGCGAATGACGCGTGTTTGACCATGAGAGCTACCGCGATTGTGTGCAGGCCCGAATCGATCGATTCCTAGAACTTTCCAACCGTTGAGTGCCGCGTATCGCATTGCGGCGCTGCCCACGCCGCCAAATCCAATGATAATGCAGTCGAAGTGATTGTGTTCCATTACGGTTTCCAAATGGCTCTCTGCTCTCACCGGCCACAAAAAAACACTGACAACCCGGCGATGGTTTGTCAGTGTTGGGAATTCGAATCGCTCACGCGGCAAGCATTACTGATCGGCTTCAGGGCCGCCCAACAATGGCAGTTCATCTTCCTGTCCTTCATCAGTCGATTCTTCGGCTGGTTTCATGTCACTGAAGTCTCCCAAGTCAAACTGGCTGGGAGCTTCCGTCGCTTCGCTGGACGATGTATCACTGCCCTCGGTGGAGGAAAGCGACACGTCAGAAGACGCATCAGATTTTTCGGAGTCTTCTCCCGCATCTACCAACGAAAATTTATATCTCCCAAGCGTGTCGAGTTCTTCAGGCTTGAAAATTGTCTTGTCATACACCACTGTCGCTGATCTGGTGGTCTTGTCTGCATTGGCTGAAGCTACGCCCGGTAGCTTAAGTAGAGCTCGCTCTACAAGTTTGTCTCAGCCAGGTCACGTCATGCCCTCAACAGCAAACGACGCCGTAGCCTTATTTGCTTCGGAAATTTCCAGCGGTTTACTCGCCGTTTGCTGGTCGCATGCCACCAGCAACAAAGCCACTAGCAAAACCAACGGGATCAGAGATTTGAATATTGTCATTACGTGTCTCGTGTCTGAAGTGGGTTGCTCTTAGGAAAAATCGAAAGAAGAGCGACACCCTCGAAAGCGTCATTGTACATTATCGTGGCGGTCCGAAAACCACCAGTTTGTTCACCAGCTTACCCTTGGCGAGGAATTTTTGGATTGAGTAGGATCAAATCTAGGCGGCTTTTTGTCGTCTGATCGGCGTTTCACTGCCCAGCCATTTCTGCACCTTTTTCAGTTCGGCGTCCCAAGGCTTCCCAAGCCTTGTCTCACAGAAGGCCTGAAACAGGTAGTCGATGGTATCGGCGAGTTCCCGCACATTGGAGATGCGATCGACAAGGTCGTGTGACATGGTCGCTGATTCGTCAGCTGTCCCAATTCTAGCGCTGCCTACAGAGAACATTTCGCTTTGCAGGGCGAAGTCAAACTTCAGGTCGTTTCGCACCAGTGTTAGCCCGGCTTTTCGGGGGAGCTTCCCCATTTTTACGGCCAGTGCTGCCTCCGGGAGTGCGACGGGGGACTCGGAGGAAATTGAATCCTTGCCGTGTTCGCCTTCGGGACAGTCGAGGCTCAGGCTGCGAGCGAACATCCCAGAGACCTCGCTGTCGTCGGCGAGCTGAATCACGTTGCTGTTAGTTTCCCAGTGCCACCACAGCCACAAAAGGAATTCGTTACCGAGATAATCATAGTTTTCGCCCATGCCATTCCACCAAACAACGTTTCCACTCGCATTGTCGTTAAACGCGGCCGGGGCTGCGCTGAATAGCCCGGCGTTAAGGTCAAGTTCTTCGGCGATCTCGGTGGCAAGCTTTCCGCAGGTGACCTTGGAGACTTCGATTCCGAATGCACTTTCCAGCAATCCTAAAACGGTATCGTTAGTCTTCTCGCTGGTGCCGCCCAGAAAGATGGTGTCGGAAACGGCGTCCCATAGCACGGATACTTCCGACAGTTTTTTGAAGTTACCTTTTTCCGCTTCTAGGGCACAGCGGTCTTCGACTGCTTCTTTAGCTTCGGTGCGTTGAGCCTTTGAGGGTTTGCCGCCGGGATTGTCATTTAGGAAGCTGGCGAGTTCCTGATGCATCCAAGCGCGTTTGATGGGAGAAGGGATCTGGCAACTGTCAATTCGCACGCCAAAGTGCATGGCCTCACCGATAATGTTTTTCTCAAAACTGAATTGAGTGTCCAGTAGATGAGCTCCGCCGGAGAATCCAACATCGGGGGTCTCGTAGATGTTTCCAGGCGACTTGCTGATCACGTGTTTTTTGAGCGTCTCAAGATGGCTTTCACCAAATCCGCCGGTGGGATCCTCTGTTACACGATAGCGTTGAAAGGTGACACTGCCCGAAAGAAACCCCATACTGAATCTGCTCCTAAAATAGCTTGGCACTGTTGTGCGAAACGCGGCAGTCAATCTGGCCCGCTTCGACGGTGATGTACCGTTGTATTCGGTCCGGTGACCGTCAAACTTAAATGGGAACAGATGCGAAAGAATCAGCGGAAACTGAGCGAGGTTGTGAAGGCCGTACTTGCGGCCAACGGCGCAGTTGAAACAATCCTACCGGTTTTGTCGGCTTAAATGTCGAACACTGAAAACCGATGATCCCAAACCGGCTAGAGGGTGCTTCAAAACCTGTAGTGGACTT
>CAZDBE010000010.1:3999-8405 GCA_964503675.1 uncultured Pirellulaceae bacterium
TTGGGATTCGAAATGCCCTCTAGTAGTTTGGCGTTGGTGGGCGGTAGTGATCCAGATCGATCGTCTTGAACCAAGCGATCGTTTTCTCCAACCCTTCACGTAATGGGATTTTTGGCTCCCAGCCTAGTTTCTCTTTGGCCAATGTGATGTCTGGCTGACGGCGAGTCGGATCATCCGGCGGAAGTGGGCCGTAAACCAGTTTCGACTTGCTATCTACAAGCTCAAGAACTGCTTGAGCGAGCTGCTTGATGGTGTACTCACCCGGATTTCCCAAATTGATTGGGCCAGTGACCTCGTCAGGGGCAGCCATTAATTTTAGGAATCCCTCTACAAGATCGTCACGGTAGCAGAACGAGCGTGTCTGTGAACCGTCACCGAAAATGGTAATGTCCTCACCGGCGAGTGCTTGGCGGATAAAATTGCTTACCACACGGCCGTCAAACGGATGCATCCGCGGCCCATAGGTGTTGAAAATCCGTGCAACGCGAATGTTTGTTTTGTTGTAGCGGTGGTAATCGAAAAACAGCGTTTCAGCAGCTCGTTTCCCTTCGTCGTAACATGCGCGAATCCCAATTGGATTAACCGATCCTTTGTAGCTCTCAGTTTGCGGGTGAACCTCTGGGTCCCCGTAAACCTCGCTGGTTGAAGCTTGAAATATTTTTGCTCCACAACGCTTGGCCATGCCCAGCATATTGATGGAGCCCAGAATACTGATCTTCATCGTTTTGATAGGGTTGTGTTGGTAATGGCCCGGAGAGGCCGGACAAGCAAGATTGTAAATCTCGTCCACCTCAAGCAGTATCGGATCAACAATGTCGTGGCGGATCAATTCGAAATTTGACTTGTTCAGAAGATGAGTGACGTTGGTTTTCTGGCTGGTGTAGAAGTTGTCCAAGCAAATTACGTCGTGGCCTTGGTCGACCAATCGCTCGCAAAGGTGAGATCCTAAAAATCCAGCACCGCCTGCTACTAAGACTCGTTTGATGATCGCCACGTGAAAAGCTCATTTGAATTGAGAGGGAATAGTCTGTGAGACAAATACTATAGTTGGTTTCCGTTTAACTCAAACGGGTGAAAACGTCCGGTGGGCTGCTGGCCATTGGGAGACGGTAGTGGTGCTAAAGCTGTTGCCGATGGAGATCGGTGAGAATCAACGTTAGTTTTTTCGTACAGTCGTTACGGTTGAAGCGACGGACGGCTAGATCTCTCAGCTCCAACGAAACGGCTTTTCGGATTTGATCATCGGTCAACAATTGACTGACACGTGCGGCCATGGCAGGCGCGTCATCCTTGTGGCACAACAAATCAAACGAGTCGTTACATCCGAGGATCTCAGGACTACCGCCGACGAGAGTGGTGACGATCGGCAGACCACTGGCCGCAGCCTCAAGCAGAACGCGCCCTAGTGGTTCTTGCCGAGCAGGATGCAGCAGCACGTCCGAGGCGGCCATGAGTTCAGGTACGTCCGATCGCCGCCCGAGCCAATGGACGCGTCCGCTCATGGGCCCTTGGTGGCTGGTTCGCCATGCTTTCTCGGCATACTCGATCGCCTCCTGTTTTTGTGAATGACGTTCGCCGACGATCAACAAATGAGCCTTTGGAACAGATTCAAGTAATAAGCTGAAGGCTTCGATCAGTACGTCGATCCCCTTCCGCATTCCGATCTGGCCTACGTATAAGACGACTGGGTAACGGGCAGGGATTCCAAAACTGCGTTTCACTTTTTCTACAAGTGGTTCGGTTCGCAGCGAAGGATGAAAACGATCCAGATCAACGCCGTTGTAAACCACACTCGGCTTTTGAGCATCCATCCCCTGTTCAACATGGAAATCCATTGTCGCGCGCGAGACAGCGATGATTCGGTCCAACTGATTTATGTCCGCGATAGCCTTGCGGCTGAGTTTGATAATGTCCCGCAGATATCCGGCAGCTGGTATCTTTGCCTGAGCAGTAACCGGGCCGCAGAGCCTGCTGGTGGAGAGGCTGTTACAAAGGACCAAGTCTGGTTGGTGCTCGGTTAGAACTCGCGCGAAGTCATCTCGATACTGATCCTGTGTTTTTCGCATCCCGACGTCTTGGTGGGTGGTTAACAAGATCGTTTCAATACCAAGCTTACCGAGTCGTTTGGTAAGTGTCTCGCCGTTGGAGTCGTCGCTTGAGGAGGAAGATGCAGCGTGACAAGGCAATGCTGCTTTGATCTGCCATTGTGAAGATTTTGAATCGCTCAGTACCGACAGAACCGCCAACATGGAGTTTTCGCCGCCATTGAGCGTATCGAACTCAAAAACAACCAGCAGTGTTTTCGTAGAATTAGCCATGGGAGGACGGGGACACCAGTTAGGCGTTTGCTCTACACCGTCCAAGTGTCGCCGCTGTTAAACAACGTCTTCAAATCGCCCTTTTTCTTCTGCTTAACGGCCTCTTCAACCTGAGTGTTAATCTGCGTGTCGTAAGTCGGGCGGTCAATCGCACGGAAGACACCGATCGGCTCAGGAAACTCAGGATGCCGCATGCGGCTGAGAAGAAACGCTAGTTGCGATGATTCAATTTTCTCGTCATGGAACAATAAATCGTCCTGAGCGATGTTGCCATCAAGATCAACCGTCTCTGGAGAGAACCCGTTCAATCGAATTCCTTTCTTACCGCCAGCGTAAATCAGAGGCTTGCCATGCTGCAATTCGACAGTCGACTCGTCTTTAGTCGCTTTGGCTTTCGCGTAGTCCCAAACTCCATCGTTAAAGATATTGCAGTTCTGATAGACTTCTACGAAAGAAGTGCCACGATGCTCACTGGCACGCTGAAGCGTTGCTCGCAAATGTTTGATGTTTGTGTCAACCGAACGCGCGACAAACGATGCCTCGGCCGCAATCGCTACCGACAGCGGATTGAGCGGTTGGTCGATGGATCCCATCGGAGTACTTTTAGTGACCTTGCCTACCTTGGAGGTTGGTGAGTACTGACCTTTGGTCAGGCCGTAGATACTGTTGTTGAACAAAATGATGTTCAAATCTACGTTGCGGCGGATCAGATGGATGAAGTGGTTGCCGCCGATGCTCAACGCGTCGCCGTCACCGGTGATGACCCAAACATCCAGCTCCGGTCGAGTCGACTTCAACCCCGTCGCAAACGCTGGAGCGCGACCGTGGATCGAGTGCATGCCATAGGTGTTCATGTAGTACGGAAAACGACTGGAGCAGCCAATTCCCGAGATGAAGACGGTTTCTTCTTGCTTCTTGCCCATTGACGCTAGGACGTTTTTCATCTGAGCCAAAATGGAATAGTCGCCGCAGCCAGGGCACCAACGGATGTCTTGGTCAGAAGCGAAATCTTTGGCAGAAAGAACTGGAAGGTCAGTACTCATATTTGATCGTTAAAATTAAAGCGTGTGATGTAAGTTTGGGAGCAATCGTGGGTCGCAAGCGAATGTGTTGGGAATCTACTTCCCGGAGACTTCTTTGATCTTGTCGACGATTTCAGACACGTGAAACGGTTTTCCTTTGACCTTATTTAGCCCGATCGCGTTGATCAAAAATTTGTCTTTGATCAGCAACCTTAATTGGCCAGTGTTAAGCTCCGGAATGAGTACTGTGTCGTACTGGCCGAGAACCTTTTCAAGGTTGGCAGGGAAAGGATTGATCCATCTTAGATGAACGTGACCGACTTCGACGCCTTCTTCGATCGCTGTTTTCACGGCCGTTCGGCAGGCTCCGTAAGTTCCGCCCCAGCTGAGTACCAGAGTACCTTTGGAGCTGCCGAAGGCTTCAACTTCTCCAATGGACTCGGCAACTTTTTCGACCTTTTTGGCTCGCGTGTTGACCATGTGCTGGTGGTTGTCTGGATCGTAGCTAACGTTTCCGGTTCCATCTTCTTTTTCCAAGCCACCGACGCGGTTCATCAGGCCCGGAGTTCCCGGCAGCGCCCATGGGCGTGCAAGATTTTCGTCACGCGAGTACGGCAGAAACGGTGCGTCATCGGGGCTGCGTGGTCCCGGATGATTGATCTCGATTTTCTCAAGCGCATCGACGTCCGGAATCTTCCAAGGCTCTGAACCGTTGGCAATGTAGCCATCGGAAAGAATGAATACAGGAGTCATATACTTGGTCGCAATCCGCCACGCTTCAACGGCGACATTGAAACAGTCAGCCGGGCTCTGTGCTGCGATCACTGGCAGTGGAGAATCGCCGTTGCGGCCATGCATGACCATCAACAGGTCGGATTGCTCGGTCTTGGTTGGCAGGCCCGTACTTGGTCCGCCACGCTGAACATCGATGACGATGAACGGCAGCTCCAAAATTAGTCCGAGGCCAATGCCTTCGCCTTTGAGAGCGATGCCGGGGCCGCTACTTGTGGTGATGGCCATGCTGCCACCCATCGCGGCACCGACAGCCGAGCAAACGGCTGCGATT
>CAZDBE010000010.1:8415-35929 GCA_964503675.1 uncultured Pirellulaceae bacterium
GGCAGGGGTGATCGGATACGAACCAAGAAACAGCTCTTTGCCGCTCAATTCGGCTGCCGCAATAAGTCCCCAAGCCAATGCTTGATTGCCCATCACGTTTTTGTAGACGCCGGGCTCAAGTTCAGCAGCGGGCACCGAATAAGTCGAAGCAAAGTTTTCCGTGGTTTCGCCGTAATTCCAACCGGCCTTCAAAGCAAGTCGGTTGGCTTCAGCGACGTCTGGCTTGGAAGAGAATTTGTTCTCGATGAAGCGCAGTGTTGGTTCAACATCGCGTCCGTACAACCAGAACACCAAGCCCATCGCAAAGAAGTTCTTGCAACGATCGGCAAATTTTACTGACAGTCCCGTCGGCTCCACCGCGTCGCGCGTCATGGTCGTCATCGGAACTTTGATCAGACGGTAACCTTCAACTGTGTCATCTTCCAATGGATTGGTGTCCAGCTTCGCAAGCTTCAGGTCTTTGTCACCGAAGCCGTCGGAGTTGACGATCAGGATTCCACCGCGACGCAGGTCACCGATGTTGGTTACCAGTGCTGCCGGGTTCATACAGATCAGCGTATCGACGCCATCACCAGGAGTGAAAATTTCTTCGGCCGAGAATTGAACCTGAAAACCGCTGACGCCGGCGCGTGTTCCGCGCGGGGCGCGAATCTCGGCAGGGAAGTCAGGGAATGTAGCCACGTCATTACCCGAAAGAGCCGACGTGTTGGTCAGCTGGGTGCCGAGCAACTGCATGCCGTCGCCCGAATCACCGGCGAGTCGCACAGTGACGCCTGAAAGGGATTCGGCTGGTTTTTGAGTGGGTGGAAAAAGTTCTACGGGACTGGTCATTGAATTTTTTGGTTGCCGGCGGTCGTTTTAGAAACGATGACCACGCGGACGTTGGGAAAATATTGGCTGCCGAGAAACGGTCTAGATCATCGTGACAACGATTGAGCGCAACAATAATGGCGCGGGAAACAGTTGTGCTGAGATTTTCAGTTTCTCTACTAAATTTATCAGCGGACCGTTGTTCAGGACGTTGCTATAACACTGGTTGCATATAAAGTAACGCCACCAATTCAAACGATAGTTGGGACGATACCCCTTGAGCGGATCTGGGACGAGCCCAAATTCATAAGTATTTTTGCTCAAAGCCCCTGTTTTCGGAAGGGGGAATCCTTTGCTAAACTTAAGCGAAACTTCAATTTGTTCACCCTCTTAATATTTTCGGATCTGATTTGATGGAACGTTCTCTTGTATTACTAAAGCCCGACTGCGTTCAGCGCCGGTTGATGGGCAAAATTATCTCCCGTTTTGAAGATAAAGCGATCGAGATTGTTGGCATGAAGCTGATGCGGGTTACGCCCGATCTGGCCAAACAGCACTACGCCGAACACGTTGAAAAGCCCTTTTACCCGGGTTTGGAGGAGTTCATCACGGCCGCTCCTGTGGTGGCCATTGTAGCGCAAGGGCTGGACGTGATCCGCGTGATCCGAGATATGCTCGGTGCCACCAATGGGCTGACTGCCGCAGCGGGAACCATTCGAGGCGACTACAGCAGCAGTCGTCAGATGAACCTAGTGCATGCTTCCGATGGAGCCGAAGCATCCGCCCGAGAAATCGCGCTGTATTTCTCCGAAGACGAGATCTGCGACTTCGATTCCTGCATGGTTTCTTGGTGCCGCGCTGGCGACGAGTAGTCCTGTCACTGCACCAACAACACTGCCCTGCCCTCCTGCTACTGGTCGAGGGGGCTGGGCCTGATGTTATTTGCAGGAAATACTTGCGAGGTCTCTGCTAGACACTTTTGCAGAAAAAACGCCCGTGGCGATTTTGAGCCAGCTATTGCCTCTCGTGGTACAATTTGATGTTGAACTAGCAACGGTGCCACGACCAACAGGCTGCCTATCTATGTCTGAAATAGACTCCCTCTATCAAGCCTCTATAGACGCACTGACGCCATCCGAGAAGGTTTCACGAATGGTAGAGCTGTTCAATTGGAGTCGCGAATTTCTCGGACGTCAGGTTCGTGAAGAGAATCCTGACGCCAGTTTGGAACGCGTCAAGCTGTTGGTTGCGATGCGAATGTACGGCCAAGAGCCCGGCATGAAGAAGCTGCTGGAGGGAGCGTTGGAGAATGTTCCCAATTGAATCTTTTCAAAAGACTGTTTTGAAGATTGCTTCGATCCTAATTCACATGGAGATTCCATTCCATTTGACAGGCGGTGTGACGGGAGTCGCTTATGGCGAGCCGCGTCTGACACAAGATATTGACATTGTGATTCAAAATGAAGCTGTCAGTAGTCAGCAAGTCGAATTTCTGAATCGCCTGGCTGAGTCTGATTTTTTGCATGCTGTTGACTCGATTCGTGTGGCAATCGAAAACAAGAAGATGTTTCAACTTTTTGATAGAGAAGAGTCTCTCAAGATCGACATCTACCCGAGAGAGATGATTACTGGTGAGCTCTCTCGTTCGGAGAGCGCGGAAATCTTTGAGGGCTATCGTCTACCAATTGTTTGCCGGACCGACGCCGCAGCGTCGAAGCTGGTTTGGATCAGCAAAGGCAGTCAAAAAAGTCGTCGTGATCTGCGACAGATTTACCATAGGCTAGACGCCGCCCAGAAGAAGACGCTTTCCTTGATGGCTGCAGAGCTTGATCTAGAACAGCTTCTCGTCGAAGTTATTGCCGAAAGTGACGAAATTGACTTCTAGCCTAACAACGCTGTCGACGCAAAACGGGCTTTTCGGCCAAGGTCTTACGCACCGATCAAGACGTCGATAAACGGAGGGATGTCTTGGAAATTGACCTCTCCATTTTGATCAATATCCGCTTCGGCCTGAAACCCTCCAGCGATCAGGATTTCAATGAATGGTGGGATATCTGAAAACGTGACACTACCGTCCAAGTCGACATCTCCTCGAGTAACAGGAACTGTCGTTAGCGCTACATAAACATGAGAACCGTTGCTGCCGAATTCTCGGCTGGGGCTAGTGAACAGACCGGTAAACTCAATGACAATTCGACTGAGGTCCGCATTTTCTGGGGATCTTAGAATACTGTACGAACGGTTGTAGTTCGTCGTGTCGATTATGTTCAGACGGATCCCGTCGGAGTTGAAGACGGTCGTCGGAATCGGAGCAACAATGGAACTCATTGCGGTACCGGTATCTTTGATCAATGATAAGTCGCCTTCTCCGATCAGTGTCCACTGCGTCATGTCCACCGGCGCGTTAGCGCTGTCGAAAGCGCGAACTGTGACGTCGTCGCCAGAATCGACATCGGCGATGAATAGGTCCAGCGGTTGATCGACAGCTGTGGAGAAACTGTAGGTGAGAGTCGTTGTTCCGTTGGCCGACAACTGCTGTAATAGCGGTAGTCGAGGTCCGTAGATATCGATCACGTCGAGGTTATCAAAGTTTTGAGGAGTGCCATCGTCCACAAAATTCTGGGTGTTTCTGGCGGTTCGTTGAGCTTGTCCTATTCCATCGGCGTGAAGGATCGACTCGTCGGTCTCCAGCACAAGGCTCACCTCCGACGGTCCGCCAGTCCACTCTGTCGGCACCACGTGATCGCCGTACGTTCTGGGATGATTGGGATACTCAACAAAATTTTGGGCTGCCAGATCAGGCGGCACACCAATCGTGGCTATCACGCTGCTGGCGAATAAAACTGTCAAAAGGTTTTTAAGGATTTGCATCGCGGATACCTTGGGTAGGAAGAGCCAGTTCGGAACGAATCAAATTGCGACACGAGAAGAGCTCGCGGGAAGTGGCGAGTTAAACCATCAGTTTAGCCTTTGGTATTGGCCGAGTCAAAGTTGCCAGTAAATACCGTTCTTTGCAATGCAGCTTCTCATAAGAGAGTCCAATCTTGCGGTCGAAGATACAAAATCGATCTGTAATCGAGCCTGTTTAGCCTCGGTTGACAACAGAATTCGCGTTTGGACGCAAATCTTTACGTATCAGTTCAGCTGCCAAATTGAGAAATTGAGCAGCGATGCGAAGGTAACCCATGCCAAATAGGGGACCAACAATCCAGCTGCGACACCGTCCTTTTGCCAGAACAAATAGCTGGTTGCCGCGATCAAAACCCACAACACGCAGATCTCTGCAAACGCCCAGCCGGGCGAGTGCATTCCAAAAAATAATACCGACCACATGACGTTGGCCACCAACTGAATCGCAAAGCAAATCAGCGCTGGCGCGGCCGACGAGAATCCGCATCGCCGCCAGACCAACCACGCAGCGATCGACATCATTAAAAACAACAACGCCCATACTGGTCCAAAAATCCAATTGGGTGGATTGAAGGATGGCTTGAGCAACTCGGCGTACCAGCCACCGATCTCTGAGATTGTAAATGCACTCCCAACTGCCGATGCGCCAAAACAAACCACCATTGAGAGGACCAATCCAAGGATCTGCTGGCCAGTGGTAGGGCGAAAGACGCGCGCGTTTGAGATTTCGTTCTGAGGGGGTGGTGGCATTGATTCCTAGAGAAGCACATCCCTCGCCGTGGGCAAGGGCGGAGTCAGATTGAGAAAAGGAAATTGACGAGTGTAAATTGAAAAATGCGTTGCCGCTTGCGATCTACGACAGTTGAACCATTCCGGCTGCCGCGGCCTTCTTCTGATCTTCCACCCACACGCGGTTGGCTACGATGGACTTAGCTTGATGGTCTGCGTCGATCAATTGGTAGTGAACGTTGCGTTGCTGAGGCTCGTAGCCTAATTCAGAAATGCAGTCGCGGATTTGATCCAGCGTCAGATAGTGAACGGTACCCGCTTCGGCGACGACGTTCTCTTCGATCATCAGGCTCCCCATGTCGTTGGCGCCGTAGGTTAACGCCAGCTGGCCAATCTTCAGGCCTTGTGTAACCCACGATGACTGAATGTTGTCGAAGTTATCCAAGAACAAACGAGCGACGGCCTGCATCCGCAAGTACTCAAACGCGCCCAACGGCTGGACGTCAGACATTTGAGTATTGTCTGGTTGAAAGGTCCAACAAATAAACGCTGTGAAACCGCCTGTTTCGTCTTGAAGATCACGCAGACGCTGCAAATGCTCGATGCGTTCCTCCAATGTTTCGACGTGGCCAAACATCATCGTGGCGCTGCTGCGGCCGCCAAGTTTATGCCAGACGCGCATCACGTTCAGCCAATCATCCGTCATCACTTTTCCACGAGTGATCTCTCCGCGCACGCGATCGTTCAGAATCTCTGCACCGCCACCGGGAAGGCTCCCTAGGCCTGCCTCTTTGAGACGCGAAAGGACTTCCTCAAGGGACAGGTTATTCAGTTTGGTGAAGTGATGGATTTCGGGAGGACTGAATCCATGGACGTTGACTGTTGGGAAACGCTGCTTGATCTCACGCAGCATATCCTCGTACCAATCTAGTTTGTACTTCGGATGCAGTCCGCCCTGCAGCAAGATCTGTTCGCCACCGAGCTTGACCGTTTCCTCGATCTTCTTCAACAGCTCCTCACGCTCCAACACGTAGCCCTCGTCACTTTTTGGGCCGCGATAGAACGCACAGAAATCGCACACCGCCGTACAGACGTTCGTGTAGTTGATGTTACGGTCGATGTTGTATGTTCGGTACGGTTCAGGGTGCTTGCGACGCGTTACGGCATTGGCGGCGGCGCCCAAAGCGGTCAGGTTGTCTGATTTCAGCAATGCCAGCGCTTCATCAGATGAAATTCGTTCACCAGAAACGGCTTTGTTCAGAATGGCTGAGATGTCAGGCTGTTTGGCAATCATGGAATTGAAGTTGGAGGTTAGAGGCGATCACGTCTAGATTTGCCGCGTAACGAAAGTACGCAGCCAATCCCTGTTTCTCGTCATCGCCCAGCTGAAAGTTCAAGTTAGCAGATAGATAGTTGTGGCAGACCGCTTCGGTCAAACCATATTTCGTCGCGCTCGCTTTCGCGATTGCGTCAATGTTCTCGACACCCTGGTCACGGGCTTGGGATAGGATCGCGCTCAACCGATCGAAGTGTGGTTGAAGATGATTGTCTCGGCGGGCGGCCCATACAGCAAATACAAACGGCAATCCGGTCCAGCTATTCCAAGCTTCTCCCAGATCCCAGACAAACGGGAATTCAGGAGGATCGATCGTCATGGCGCGGTCGCCAATGATCATCACGGCGTCGGAGGAAACGTCGTGCCAAGAGTCAGACATGTTTAGTTGAGCTAGTTTTGGTCTGGCGCCGAATTGCTCGGACAAAATGATGCGGCCCAAAATCCGGCTGGTGCGGCTGCCTTCGTCCAAAGAAAGTGTTTTGATTTCGCTGGCCGGGACGCGGCTGAGCAACTTTACGCTCCAGACCGGTCCACGGCAGCCAATACAGGCATCCGAAAGGATGGTGTAATTTTCGTTGGCAACTGCTTCGATGGAAGGGATCAGAGCGACGTCTAGGTCACCGGAGGTCAGTCGGTCAGCGAGGCGACTGGGGAGGTCGAAGCAAAGATCAACTTCGTCGGCGTATTCCTCCATCCCATACACCAAGGGTTTGGTGTTCAAGTAGGAGACCGCGCCGACTCGGATTGGGTTCATGAAACGTGCTAGGTGATTTTTCGGTGGACGATAAGTGGCGGGTGACATAACCGCAGATGGAGGTCGTTCTGCCACTGAAATAACCGGCAATTTGACGGTTTATGTTAAGTCGTAGCGAACATTTGGCCTGTGGAATCTGCATAAGCCTAAATCGTTGACGAGAGATTGTCGAGTCTAATCAAGATGATGGACAAAAGGGTTAGATAGGCCGAATATCGTAAGATTAACGGGCGTTCTTTGCCCGAGGCGTCCTGTCCGATTTTTGCTGTGAGCTGCTGCAATGATTCGTTTCTTTTCTCCCGTTAGGATTCTGTTCTTCTCTTTCGGGATCGCGATGTTTTGTTGCGGTTCCGAACAGGCTAAAGCCCAGCTAGTTCCCACAATCAAGACTCGCCGCTTTGAGCCCGCCTATCAGTACTCGCCGACCGATCCTTGGACACGCTCCAAAGCGATTCAGATTCAGACCAAGCACTACGGGTTTTTCCACAATTGTGACGATGAGGAGTGCAAACGCAATTCGCCGTTCATTAAGTGGAAGGGCCACTGCGAAACGGATCTTCCAGAGCGAACATGTTGCCTCGACCGAGTCAAACGCGAACTTGATGAGATCAAGCAACGGATTAGCGACGGCGGTTGCGGGTGTCGTGAGCCGGGTTGCGATTGTCAGTAGTACAAATGACGCTTAATTATTCAACAGCTAAACACTGTTCAAGATCCGCAATGATGTCGGCGCTGTCTTCGATACCGCAAGCCAAACGGATCATATTGTCGTTGATACCAAATTCTGCACGCTCTTCCGGCGTGCATTCAAAATAGCTCATCACCAAGGGTTGCTCGATTAGGGTTTCCACGCCGCCCAGAGAGGGCGCAATACGAGCCAATTTGGCCGCATCAACAATCGCAGCTGTCTGTTTCCAATCAGCGTCCTTCACCAGGAATGTGACCAATCCTCCGTAGCCGCGCATAGTCTCTTTGGCGATCTGATGATAGGAATGTGACTCGAGACCCGGATAATAAACACGCTCGACACGCGGATGCGATTCAAGATAGCGGGCAACAGCCATCCCGTTGGCATTGTGCTGCTTCATTCGAAGTCCAAACGTCTTCAGGCCACGTTGCAGCAAGTAGCAATTGTGCGGCGTCGTAATCGAACCCATCACACCGCGCAACTTGCGAATTGGCTCCAACAACTCTTTTGAGCCCAGCACGACACCGGCCAGCAGATCGTTGTGGCCGCCAAGGTATTTGGTCGCTGAGTGCATGACGAGATCGACGCCGTGAGCAATCGGAGAAATGTTAAATGGCGTGGCCAAGGTCGCATCAATGATGGTCGTGACGCCGTGCTGTTTTCCGATCGCAGCAAAACGATCTAGATCGATCACACTTAGATGCGGATTAGTTGGTGACTCACTGACCAACATTTTCGTATTGGGCGTGATGGCGGCTTCCATCGCGTCGTAGTCACCCGTTTTGACCTCCTTGGTCACGACGCCGAACTTCGAAAGGTATTTACGGCAGTACTCGCGCGAACGGTGGTAACACTCATCAAAGAAAACAATTTCGTCGCCGCTGGAAAGTGTTGAGTTCAACACGCCGACGAAGGCCGCCATGCCACTGGAGTAAAGGATTGCTTCCTCAGCACCTTCGAGAGCCGCCAGTTTTCGTTCGACTACGTGCTCGCCCGGCACACCATATCGACCGTACTCGCCACGCTCTTCCTTGTTCTCGATGAAATCGATGATGGACTGGGTGTTTTCGAACGTAAACGTCGACGCCAGTACGACCGAGTCGGTGATCGCGTTGTTGACTTTTTGACGCGCTTCTCCGGCGTGAACGGCTGTCGTGGAGACACCCTGCTCGGCGGGTGGGGTCGGGCGATCGGACTGCTGTGCAGGTTTACTTTGATCGGACATGGTCGCAGACATATGGGTTCCTTGAATATTCAAAACTCAGGGAAGTGTTGGCCAGCGGTGCCAGAGTCCGAAAGGAGAAGAAGTTCTTCGCCTCCGGAAAATTCACGTTCAAACGTGAAGGTAGCTTTTTAGCAGATAAAGGCTGCAAGCGGCTAACAAATCCCTATTAGCGGACAGTATACCCCAGCGAGTTGGCTAGTGAAAGGAGCAATCTGCGAAATCGTTTGGTAGCTCTACACACTGTAGTTAGCGTGGATTCGATATTCGGCGTACTTGAGCGGTGCAAGCGTTCAAGTTTACCGAGTCGTAATATCAAGAAATTTTTTGGTTCGGCTACGACCCGTTATGGCCAAATTTTCGTACCACCGGTGTTGAGCGTGCAATATTTACACGATCACTCACTGCCATGGATTGGCGCGTCCCGAGTTGTTCGGGATAACCAGATCGCGATTGCGATCAAAACTAGCGTTTTATTCGTGGAGATTTAATGGGTTCTTTTCAGCAAGTAGTAATGGGAGGCATTTGCCTTGTCGCTGTGTTTTGGTTTGGTGCGTACATCAACGAACAACCGGCCGCGCTGCAAAAACCACTTGAGCGTTTTTCCGATGCCACCGCTGGTACGGAAACCAATCGCTCACAGGTTCCGTCCCACGTTGCAGCAAAGCCGCAAGGTGGCCTACTTTCGTCATTCTTTGAAGCGCCCGCAAAGCCCCGTTCTATTACGCTGTCAGATCTGACGTCACGCTCGCCATCTGGAACAACCGATGTCTCTAGTCAGAATTTAGGAACACCTTTTGTCGCAGTTAATGATTCGGCTACAGAAATAGTATCCGATTTCGTTGAACCACCGTTGCCCAATTTAGATGTCGATCCGTCTTTCGTCGTTAACAATCAAAGTGATGGGCAACGGCTGGAGATCGTGCCAGATTTTTCGACCTTGGCTCAAGACTTCAGGCGAGAGCAAGCAGCGCAGCAGCCTGCTGACCAGTTGTCCAAGAGGCAAACTGCATCGAGTCAACAAGGTTTCATGCTTCCAGTTCCGAAGCTAGATGATTTTTCACGTGCTTCTTTCGGCGAGTCGCTTGATCAACCCAATCGCGATTGGAACGCGGTTAAGCAGAGCGTGTTGTCTGTTGAGGAAAAATTGAGGCAGTTTCATAAAGCCCATCCTGTAGCTGAGAAGTTCGAACCGCTACGTCCTGTGGAGTCGAGGCTGCCCGTCGCGGCAGAGACCACTTCGGGACGCTTTATCCCTCAAGCCAGTTCTGAGAGACAGAGACAGGATATCCAACGGCAAGAAATAGACAGACAGCAAATCGAACGGCTACAAGCTTCATTGCAGGAATATGAACGTCAAGAACTAGAGCGGCAGGAGATTCAACGACAGGAATTACGCAAACGAAGACCCCAAGCGTTTTCACCTAATGAATCGTGGAACAACTCAGACCTGTCCGCCGCAAGTCGCGTTCCCCTTAACGAGCTTCGAAGTGAGAACCAGTTTTCCCGTCGTGGCCAACATAGGCAGCAACGTTTTGAGCCGTCTCACCAGCCTGCCCCGCCAGAGTCTTTAGCTCAACGCCAAGAGCGTTGGAAGGTTTTTGGAGATCGCACACGAGCATCGGAAAAAGAGATGGATGTGCAGCAAGATGAGAGTAAGAGTTCTGCCCCGTCGCGCACCGCTGCCGAAGTGCGGTACTCTAAAGTGCGTTCTTCTGAAGGCTCCATCCCGGAGGCATCCCGGGTGCGTTCTTTGTATGAGATGCCCATGGACGATGGGGCTCGCGGTCAAAGAGATACCGCCGCAAGCCGGCAAGATACGTTCCCAAATCAGAACACTTTAGAATCGCCAACACAACGGCAACGTATTGCCACTGCATCAGCAGGCAACGATGTCGGGCCTGAAGTTATCCGCTACGGGGACTTCGAGACTTACGTCACAGAGGGGGGCGACACGCTGCAGACGATTTCGGAGTCGTTTTTCGGAACGCCAGAGTATTACTTCGATTTGTATCTTGCCAACCGAAACGTGTTGGTCAATCCAGCGACAGTACCCGCTGGGGTTGAGTTAAGAATTCCGCGCATGGGCCAATAGTAGTATTGGTAGCAGCAGTGCGATCCATCCTCTCAGGGCCAGAGCGGTTTTACCCAACGTGATGATCGCGGTTTTTCATGGGCAGCGCTCACCGATGCTTTCCCTATAATCGTTGACAAAGTTAAACATGCGTGCATGGGCCCCTTGTTTTAAGTGATTTGTTGATTGAAAGTTTAAGGTGGACAATTAAACTGCAGGGTTATTCCTCGCATGTTTTACACTTTGAACTTGGAACGACAGTATGGCCATTCCTCACTTTCACAGCTCGAATTCTCGTCAAACTGACACTCATACTGATCGATTGAGCGTTGAAACGCTTGAAGATCGTATGATGCTTTCGACCGTCCAGATCTTCGCGGCCGGTACTGAAAACACCGAAACCTTGCAGCTACAGATCAACGGCTCAACGGTCCAAACGTATACCAACGTGGGCGGGGACGCTTTCGCTGCTCAGTATCAGACGTTGACCTACAACACTGCAGAAACGATCACTGCGGACCAAGTCCGAATTCAAATGCCAACTGATGTTTACGCTCCGGCTCAGGGCATTGATGAAAACCTGCGAATCGACGCGATTGTGATCGACGGCGTTCGCTACGAAACCGAAGACCCCTCCGTTTTCTCAACCGGCACATGGAAGCCGGAGGACGGGATCGTGGCAGGCAACCGGCAAAGTGAGTATCTGCATGCTAGAGGGTTCTTCCAATTTTCCAGCGGCGGCAATTCGGGAACCACTGATATAACTATCAATGCGCGTGGATCTGAAGGCGGCGAATCATTTGCTCTCCAAATCGACGGAGTCACCGTTCGCACGTTTAACAGTATCAGCACGTCTTTCGAATCATATAACCATACGGCTTCCGGCAGTGTGACTGCCGATCAAATTCGCGTCGTGTTCCTTAACGATGCGTGGGATCCGTCTATAGGATTGGACCGCAATCTGATCGTGGACGACATCATCGTTGGTGGGGTCCAAATCGAAACCGAAGATCCCTCCGTTTTCTCAACAGGCACATGGCTGAACGAAGACGGGATCACACCCGGGTTCCGACAGAGCGAGACTTTGCACGCCAATGGATATTTTCAGTTTAGTGATAGCGGCAGCACAGTTAACGGCGGCAACATCAGCCTCGAGTTCAGCAATTACTCAGTCAGCGAGGGAGGCGGGTCTGTTATCCTGACTGTCGTTCGTGAGGGAGGTTCCGATGGAACTGTCTCAATCGACTACGCGACGCTTGACGGGACGGCCATTGCTGGGCAAGACTACACCGCTAGTAGTGGGACGTTGACGTTTGCTGATGGCGTGACCTCTCAGTCGATTGTTATTCCCATCGCTGAAGACGGCTCTATTGAGAGCAACGAGTCCTTCAACGTGACCATCGACAACTTGGTCGGTGATGCCACTTTATTGGCGCCTCGAACCGCCACGGTTTCGATTGATGACAATGATTCGGTTCAGGCGGCCGGTACCGGGCTGTTTGGTGAGTACTTCGCCAATCAGAACTTGACAGATCGCGTTGCCACACGCGTGGACAACGTTGTCAATTTTGACTGGAGCACAGGTTCTCCGATCTCGGGCGTCGGTGTTGATGATTTTTCGGTTAGATGGACGGGACAGATCGAGGCTCGTTATAGCGAACAGTACACGTTCAGTACATTGTCAGACGACGGCATCCGTTTGTGGGTTAATGATCGTCTGATTATTGACCAATGGAACGATCACCCTGCGACGACCCATACGGGACAAATCAGTTTAGAAGCCGGCGTGTTGTACGACATTCGGCTTGAGTACTACGAAAATGGTGGTGCCGCGCGCGTGCGATTGGCGTGGCAAAGCGATAGCCAAGCGTTTCAGGTGATCCCAAGAAACCTGTTGTACGCTGCCGATGATCCGGGCGTCCCCGGAGATTCGTTGCAGGCTGAGACCATCATCAGTGGACTCAGTCAGCCGACGTCGATCGAGTTTTCTCCCGATGGTCGTAACCTGTACGTCAGTGAAAAACGCGGTATCGTTCAAGTTACACGCGATGGCAATTTACTGGCCACTCCATTCATTGACCTCCGTGATCAAGTCAACAATGTGCGGGATCGCGGTTTGTTGGACATTGCGATTCATCCTGACTTCGAGAACCAGCCCTACGTTTACTTGCTGTTCACTTATGATCCGCCAGAGGTCTTTGACAACATCGGTGACGCGCTGGCCGGACCGGACCAACAAGGTAATCGAGCCGGGCGTTTAATCCGAGTCACCGCCGATGCGAGTACGAACTTCACCACCGCTGTCGCAGGCAGCGAAGTAATCTTGTTGGGCGCGAATAGCACTTGGGATAACTTCAACGGATTCGTAAATAGCACTAACGACTTTAATGAGCCACCAGCCGGTATCAATGCCGACGGCAGCAATATCCGAGACTTCATTGCGTCAGATAGCGAGTCGCATACGATCGGCGCGGTTGAGTTTTCACTTGATGGTTCGTTGTTTGTTTCCATCGGTGACGGGACCAGCTACAACCAAGTGGATCCGCGTTCGGTACGGGTGCAAGACATTGATAATTTGTCTGGTAAGGTTCTGCGTATTGACCCAATCACTGGCGAGGGGCTTAGCGACAATCCATTCTTCAACGGAGACAGTAACGCAAATCGGTCGAAGGTCTATCAGTACGGGCTACGCAATCCGTTTCGCCTAACTGTTGATCAGGCCACAGGGCAACTGTTCATTGGCGATGTTGGCTGGACGCGCTATGAGGAAGTTAACACCGGCGGTGCTGGTGCGAATTTTGGCTGGCCTTACTTCGAAGGCGGCAACGGTGTTGCGATCCGTACACCCGGTTATGAGAATCTGCCGGAAGCCCAGGCCTTTTACGCCAGCGGCGAACTATCCACTCCGGCAGTTTTCGCGTTGAGTCATCAAGCCGACGGAATCAACGCGATTGTGATGGGTGACGTTTATCGCGGCACCACGTATCCTGCAGAATTCCAAGGCAACTTATTCGTCAACGATCTGGGCCAAGGCATTGTCCGCGCGATCTCGTTTGACTCTGACGGCAACGTCGATCAAGTCCGCACGTTTACGACGGGAGCTCAGATCGTCGTGCAGATGGTCCAAGGCCCCGA
Organism: uncultured Pirellulaceae bacterium; assembly: GCA_964503675.1. Lineage (GTDB taxonomy): Bacteria > Planctomycetota > Planctomycetia > Pirellulales > Pirellulaceae > Mariniblastus. The sequence goes on from CAZDBE010000010.1 coordinate 22,074, forward strand.
CGGAAACATGTACTACGTTGATCTGAACGACAACACTGTGGGGCGTTGGGTATTCACCTAAACCATCCTCTCACGATGCTACATAGCATTAGTGGCCCGCTAAAGTTAAAATAACCGACAGTGGGATTCGCCAGAATTCCTGATTCGCGCGATTCCTTGACGAAATCCACTACCGCTACTATTTGTTTCAGTTCTGAAAAACCTCGAGCCTGAATCCATTTCATCTAGGCAAGCGGGCTTAGTATTAAACGCACTAACCGTTGGTTGTGGCTCGACAGCTAGTTTCAATTGGCATCGGACTATCGCGGCGCGGAATTGGATGCAGAAGCCTGGCTCGTAACGGAGTTAGTTTCCGTTGCTTCTTTATCCTTCTTCATTTTCTTTTTGAGCTTCTTCTTTTTTTTCTTTCGCTTCTTTTTCCTCTTGCGAATAATTTTGACGACTCCAATCACCTTCAACGTCGCATACAGCCACACCAGCGTGGCGACAATGAGAACGCTGTTCTCGAGCGCAAGTATGGCTGGAAGTAATATCACGCTCGCGGCGATTTCGGCAAGTGGCTTAATCAGTGCGTGGTTGCGTCCGATTAGTCCCCGTCGTCGTTTTCTTTCGATGTTGGTGTACAGCAGATGGACGGCAGTGCTGTCGGTGCTGCGTCGCCAAATATCCATCGATTTTGAGATGGTCGAAACAACGAACAGAAACGTAACTCCCACGCCAACGATAAACAGGAGGTTGAGGAATAACAACGTGATGGGCAATACGAGAATCGGTACCACGACGCGCTTCTTCGACAGTAGACGACCGGTGACGGCGAATTGGATAAACAGTGTCGCGACGCCTGATACGGCATAAAAATATCCGAAGAATGTCGCCATCGCGTTTTCGTTGGCGGTAAAGAAATCACTGACCGAGACACGCCATTTGAATGCAATGATGGTCAGTACGACGACTTTGGCTGCGATCAATATCGAAAACCAGTTGGCAAACGATGCTTTGATCGCATAATTCGCCAACGGCAGAGTGGCCTGAGCGATTTGTTCAGTGATGTCTTTTTTTCCGCTCGTGGAGGGCAGAGCATGTTTGCTGATACCGATCGTCGAGAGTCCCGCAATGAGGTCGATGATACTGGCGACCAGCAACCACGCGCCCGCTCCCCAAGCGACAGATTCGACGCCGACCAATACTCCGATCAAGATGCTGGAGATTGGAAATCCAAGCAGGACGACGGCCCAAGACGTACGACTCGAGTTGCTGCCCATCATTTCGTTCATGGAAGAAACGACGTTGATGGCGTAAAGACAACCTTTTATTTCGGCCAAGATGTAAACGATAGACAGAAAATCAAACGAGTGGTGGAAGTAGGGCAACATCCACCAAGTCACCAAGAATAAGACGCTGGTCACAAAACATGTCGCACCCAGAAAATTTTCGATCTTAAATCGGCGGAAGAGCGATAGCCACACCGACGCAATGATCGCAGTTGCGATGCCAGCAAACAGAAGCGTTGCAGGTAAACTGCCAGACCCAACACGTGACAGGAACAGACTGTCGGCCGCCGTTTTACTTAACGTATAAGATGCGCCGGTCATCAGGCAGTAGAAAAACAGCCTGATGACAATACCAATTTCGTTGCGCGGAATCTTTGAGGGCATTAGCTGGGTTTCAGTTGCTCGGACGTTCGACAACTTGAGTAAGTCGTAAAAACCCTAGCATAACAAGCGCGACCTGAAGCAACTACAGGAATATCAATAGGTTAAGGCTGATTCATCCCTTATGCATAACCGAAGGTTAGATCGAATCGCAAACCATCAAGTGTGAGCTTGTCGAGCAAACACGATATTGACTCAGCCAATCAAGTCTTTGACTACTTTGCCATGGACGTCGGTCAAACGGAAATGGCGTCCCTGATACTTGAATGTCAGTTTCTCGTGATCGATTCCCAACTGTTTAAGGATCGTCGCATGGAGGTCATGCACGTGCACATCTCCATCGACGACGTTATAGCTGTAGTCGTCAGTTTCCCCGTGAGTGTAACCCGCTTTGACGCCACCACCGGCCATCCACATGGAAAAACAGCGAGGATGGTGATCGCGTCCGAAGGACTTGGGATCCAGTTTACCTTGGCAATAACTGGTTCGTCCAAACTCGCCGCCCCAGATCACTAATGTTTCGTCCAGCATTCCGCGGTTCTTAAGATCCGTAATTAGCGCGGCGGATGCTTGGTCTGTTTTTTTTGTTGAGTTTTTGATTGACCCAACGATCCCGGCATGGTGGTCCCAGCCCGGTTGATAGAGCTGGATGAACCGCACTCCTTTTTCCGTCAGTCGTCGGGCACGCAAACAGTTTGCCGCGTAGGTGCCAGGGGTTCGCGCGTCCTTGCCGTACAGTTCGTAAGTTGACTCGGGTTCATCGGAAACATCCGTTACCTCTGGAATGGACATTTGCATCCTGAACGCTAGTTCGTACTGAGCGATGCGCGTTTCAAGTGCCGGATCGCTGGTCGCTTCAAGTTCCAAGTGATGCAGTTTCTGCAAATGGTCCAGCGCTTTTCGGCGGCTGCTGCGGTCGACTCCCTTAGGGCTGTTGAGATACAGAACCGCATCCTTGGCCGCGCGAAGCTCTACACCATCATACTTCCCGGGAAGAAAACCACTGCCCCAAAGTGCTGAAGTGAGTGGTTGTCCGCTCCGCTCGTTAGACACCATTACGACAAACGACGGCAGATCGTCATTCTCACTTCCCAAACCGTAGTGCAACCATGAACCCATGCTGGGTCGGCCGGGAAACTGGGAGCCCGTTTGCATCATCGTGACGCCGGGCCCGTGGTTGATGGCTTCGGTGTGAGCTGTTTTGATGATGCACAATTCGTCTGCGATTTTTGCCGTGTGCGGCAAAAGCTCGCTCATCCAAGCACCGCTCTCTCCGTGTTGCTCAAATTCAAACGGCGATCCCACCAGCGGTAGGCTGGACTGGAAACCGCTCATGTTGGTCAATCGTTGTTCACCGCGTACTTCTTTCGGTAGTTCCTTACCGTGCAATTTATTGAGCAGCGGCTTGTAATCGTAGAGGTCCATCTGTGATGGGCCGCCTGACTGAAACAGATAGATGACGCGTTTCGCTTTGGGTGCGAAGTCTAATTTTTCCATAACTCCGTCACCAGGCCGCGCGGCGGAAGCGCTTGACGGATTTAGTAGACTTCCTAACGCGATGGAGCCTAAGCCCTGCCCAAATTGGCTGAGGAATTTTCGACGGCTACGGAACGGGTTGATGTCGTTCCCGGTACAGAGAGGTTTGTCGTTCATTATCTATTCCTCACACATTCATCTAAATTCATGATCGCGTTAATCAGCACCGTCGCCGCAGCAAGTCGAGACGGTGGGAGGGAGTCATCGGCGGGGGCATCACCCGTACTGAGAAAATCCTTCGCTTGATCTTCGTTGTCTTGATAGTGTTCAAGCTGTTGCTGATAAAGTTCGTTCAAGATCTCCAATTCTTCGGCTTCAGGCTGACGACTGGTAAGCAAACGAAACGATTCGGTTGAGAGGGCGTCGAGCGACTCGCCATGTTTCTTTAGCAGCTTTCCCGCAAGGATCTTTGCAGCTTCAACAAACTGGGGACCATTGAGCAATACGAGCGCTTGGAGTGGCGACGGAGTAATCTCACGCCGCAATCGGCACACTTCGCGTTTATTGGCGTTCATCGTGATCATTACTGGCGCCGGAGAAGTGCGTTTCCAAAACGTGTACAGACTTCGTCTGTATAGACCCTCGCCTTTGTCTGGATCCAGCGGCGTATAGGCTAATGCGATGTCATAGGGTTTTACTGGTGCTCCACCAACTTTGTTGACCAACAACTGACTGACGGCCAAAACGTTGTCACGCACCATTTCGGCCGACAACCGTTGGCTCGGCCCGCGTGTGTAGAGTCGGTTCTCAGGATCTCTCTTGCGAGTCTCCAAATCCACTATGCTGTTTTGCAGATAGGTCGACGAAAGTGCAATCTGTTTTACCAATCGGCGGATGTCCCAATTGTTGTTCATCAAATCACGTGCCAGCCAGTCCAACAGTTCGGGATGGGTCGGCGTCTGGCCCTGTAATCCAAAATCCTCTGGCGTTCGGACCAATCCGTAGCCAAACAGTAATTGCCAGTATCGATTGACCACTACACGCGACGTTAAGGGGTGTTCGTCAGCGAGTAGCCATCTCGCTAGCCCCAATCGGTTGCGCGGCTGGTCTTCTAAATATGGAGGCAAAAACGCTGGCGTCTCAGGAAAAACTTGCTCGCCATGATCTTCGTATCCACCACGTGTTAGCAAGAACGTATCGCGCGGTTTGTCCAGTTCACGCATGATCGTGATAGAGGGTACTTTGTCCATGAGGTCATTCCAAATGACCCGCGCCGACCGCAGCTCGTTTCGTTTCGCTTGCACTTCGTTGTCGACCGCAAGGAAGAAATACTCTTTTAGCAAGCTACGCTCTGACTCGTTTAAATCTGCCGTCTCCTTTTTAAGGAGCGTGTCGAGCTGACTTCCGTCACGCAGTTGAGCAATTTCGAGTTCGGAAATCTGACGGTCGAAAGCCATGAATTCGTCGACGGTACCGTCCTTAAAGCCGCGATCTCGGAATCGCGATCCAATTGCCAAATGGTCGTGACCACCGCGCCATGTATCGATCTCGCGTGTCAGTGAGTCGTGAACGATCTGTTTGCCGACCGATTTCCCGTCGACGTAAATTTTCAATCCAGCAGCTTTGCTAGATCCATCGTAAGTGACAGCGACATGATGCCATGTGCCGGCCTTGAGGATCTCATCGGTCTCAACGCAGATCGCGTTACCGGGCCAGAAGTGGACCAATTTTGCGCTCAGCCGACCGTCAAGTTTCGTTAATTCGTAACCAATGCTTCCCGCGTCATCCCAACCTCGGCTGCGACGATAGATGATTCCTCGTTTGTCCGTTTCTATCGGATTGATCCAAAGCGAAAATGTGAATGGATCGCCGCGCGTATAGTGAGCAACACCCGGAATTACCACTCCGTCGTCACCGGAGAGCTTGATCCCGTGCCCTTGATAACCTTTTACCAGCTTGTTTGCGCTGCTGGTGATGACTTTTTCCGACTCGGGAACCGAATTGACCATGTGGCGAACCTTTTTGGCTTGTTCGGGAGGCAGCTTCTTTCCCTTCTCGTCTAAGCGCTCGTCTAGCTTAGGATCGCCCTCGCCAAGTTCGTTGATTTCTTCGAAGGAAAGCTTGGCGACCAAGCCCGCGATTTGCTCTACCGGTTGGCGCTGGTCCAGCCAACTCTTGAAATTAGCTTCGCGATCGGCGATGGTCTCGTTTAGCTTTTTAGACGCTTCTTCAATTTTCGCCCGAGCGTCTTCAAGAGCCTGTTCTTGTTCGGCTGACGGCAGCGGCATCGCTGGAGTTGGCGTCGCGTCGGTGAAATATGAGATCAATCCATTTTCATCGATGTTCCCAAAGAACGATGTCAGCTGATAATACTCTTTGGTTTTGATCGGGTCATATTTGTGATCGTGGCACCGCGCACATTCCATGGTCAGGCCCATGAATGCGGCAGAAAAAGTGTGGACGCGATCAGCAACATTTTCGACACGAAACTCCTCGATCGCTACTCCGCCTTCTTTTTTGTGAGAGTGCAGGCGGTTGAATGCGGTGGCTAAAATCTGTTGGCGGGTCGGGTTTTCCAACAGGTCACCGGCAAGTTGCTCGATCACGAATTCATCGTAAGGTTTGTTTTCCTTAAACGCCCTGATCACCCAGTCACGATACGGCCAGACATCACGAGGGTCATCGCGCTGGTAACCGTAAGAATCAGCATACCGCGCTACGTCAAGCCATTCGCTGGTAAAACGTTCCGCACAAGCGTCCGTGGACAGTAACCGGTCAACAACACGCATCCTTCCTTCAGGCGAAGGGTCGTTGAGAAAAGCGTCGATCTGCTCAAGCGTGGGAGGCAGGCCTGTCAGATCGAACGTGATTCGCCTGAGCCATTTTTCGGGTTCGACCGGAGCGTTAGGGAAGATGTCCGACGCGCCGCCGTTTTTGGCCGTCGCGAAAATGAATTCGTCGATTGCGTTGGCGATCCAGGGCGATCCCGACTCTGGGACGGAGATTTCTTTCGGTACGGATTCAAATGCCCAATGAGCTTCAAATTTTGCACCTTGGTCGATCCATTGTCTGAGGAGCTTTTTATCTTCATCGGTCAACTGCCGCGCGGCATCGGACGGGGGCATTGGATCGTCGGCGTCATGGATGCGCTCGATGATGCTACTAGCGTTCGCATCGCCACGCACGATGCCTTCCAACGCATGCTCTTCAGTGTCTAAGCGGAAATCTGATTCTTGGTTTTCCGCATCCGGGCCATGACAGTGAAAACACTTATCCGAAATGATTGGACGGATGTCGTTGTTGAAAGAGACTTCGCGATCTGATGCGTTCTCTGTTGCATCGGCAGCCGCTGTGTCTGGTTGTGGAGTTTCTGGGGTGACTGCCCATCCACCTGCAGAAAGACACACGGCACCGCTAAAGATGACCAAGAATAAAGCAATTCGAAATTTCATCGTGACGATCAGTGGCGGGGTGAGGGTGATTGCAAACTCATCGCTAGTTAAACCGCAACAACTTGCTTAAGGTTCGCTTAATTGTAGACAATCGTCCGCGCTTTATAACTTATTTCACACCTTTGGCCTTATGCTGCTTCATCCTGTAAGAAGAAAACCGGCGAATCACTTGGTAGTCGCCCGTTTTGTACTGATGGGTTAGCCCCCAACGGAGAATCTCGGTCGGCTCTTTTTCGTTGTCTGCATCTCGGTTGAGCCCGATGGCGTGGGGAGCATCTTTGATGACGGACATGATCTCGAAATTGATTCCGTCGGGAGCCCACTGGATGGTATTTTTCTCAGGACCGTCGGTAGTAATCAAAGACGCGATGCCTCCGTTGTATGGCCAGACGCAAACCTCGTGGCCGCTGTTGGAGATCGGGTTGTAAGGTGATTTCACGTAGGGGCCTTTAGGGTCGTCTGCAATGGCGACGCCGTGACGAATCTGCCGTCCACCAAAAGTGATCTGCTCACCCATCTGCTCCCCCTTATAGTAAAGGTAAAACTTTCCTTTGAAGGGAACGATGCAAGGATCGTGGACTTTGTGACTATCGAAGTCGCCTTTTTTCTCCACCGCGAAACGGTCTTGTGCGGTGCCCTTCCAAATTCCGTTATCCGCAGGGCTGAGAATAGGTTCTTTACTTTTGGTCCACGGTCCATTGGGAGAATCTGACCAAGCCAAACCAATCTGATTCTTCACGCGCACGTTGTAAGGCGACTTAACTGTCTGATAGCAAAGATAGTACATATCATCGTGCTTCATGATTTCAGTCGTGAAAACGGAACGATCGTCATAGGCTCCTTTTTCACCACGTAGCACCGCCGGCCCTTCTTCTTTCCATGTCCAGCCATCGACGGAGGTCGCGTACCATATATCACAACGGTCCCAAGGAAAGACTTTGTCGTTTTCGATATCTCCACCAAAACCTTGGCTCGGTCCAGTGCTGCGCGAGTACCAAACGTAGTACTTACCGTTTTCCTTGATCATCGCACTTGGGTCGCGCCGAACGACACCTTCCTCGTATGCAAAATCTCCTTTAAGGTCTTGCGTCCGGAATTGAATAAACCACTCATTTCCAATCTCGGGCCACTTAAGAGCACGTTTGGAGGCCGCGCTTAATTGGTCCGGATTCGTAATGCCCAAATGGTCAATCTGCTGGGCTGTCGGCACAACACCGTTATCATCGCCGTTTTGAGCGACTGAGATTGAACTTGCTAGAGTTGAAATGGCGGTAAGTGTTGCCAAACTAATAATTGTTTTGCCAATAGCAATTTTCATATCGCTCTTTCGAAGCTAGTGGTTGGTCAGGAAACTTGATGCTGGGAGAGCTTGTCCCAGTCGATCACAACGCCATGTCCGGGGCGATCCGAGGCGTAGGCGTATCCCTCTTCAATTTTCAAAGGATGGACTAGGAACTCATCCATTCGGAACGCATGAATTTCCAACAAAGAAGCGTTTGGAATTGCTGCGAGGCAACTGACATGCAGTTCTTGAATTCCATGCGTCGTTAAATCTCGGTTGTAGGCTTCGGCAATATGAGCCACTTTCATAAACGCCGTGATTCCGCCAACATTCGAGATGTCGGCGTCTGGGAAGGAGACTCCTCCTTCGGCGATCATCTGGCGGAACTCATAAACCGAGTGAAGATTCTCTCCAGTACACACCGCGATAGGCCCCTCTGTCTCAATGCGGCGCAGTCCTGCAACGTCGTCCGGAATGGTAGGCTCTTCAATCCAGTACAGGTCGTATTTTTCAAAAGCGCGGACCGCTTTAAGAGCCTTATCCACTTTCCATTTCATGTTGACATCGACCATCAGTTTCGCGTCGGGGCCAATGTAATCCCGAACTGCGGCAATCCGTTCGCATTCTTCCGCGATCGAGTCGCGTCCGATCTTGATCTTGAACGCCCTCAAGCCCTCGTCCAGAAACCCCTGCGTCTGTTTCAACAGATCTTCGATGGAAAGATCGAAATCGATTCCTCCAGCATACGCCTCGACCTTGTTTTGAGCACCGCCGAGGAATCTCCAAAGTGGCTCATCGGCCAACCGCGCCTTCAGATCCCACAGTGCTGTATCGATAGCCGAGATGCCAAAGACGGCAATTCCACTGCGGCCGACGTAGTGTACGGCCCACCAGAGCTTCTTCCAGATCTTCTCGATTTGACGCGGGTCTTCACCGATAACTAGTGGAGCCAAATTGTCCCGAATCAGAGTAACAATCGTCGTACCGCCAACTTGGCCAACGCTATAGGTGTAACCCATCCCGGTCGCACCGTCGTCAGTCGTGATTTTTACGACAACCACTGAGAAGTTCTTCTGAACGCCATGAATTGCGTCTTCCATCGGGCGGGACAGCGGGACATGGTAAAGTTCGGTTTCTACTTTTTCAATTTTCATTAGAGCGGTGAGATTATGTCGATAAGTGTGTCAATTTGGAGAAATGTCGGGATGCATTATAGGCTAGTGAGCCTGAATCCGAGAGCTTTAGAGGCCTCTAATACGCCACAAAATCCACTTGGATCGAGTGTTATTCAGAGAAGTTGACGTAGATAGTCTTCTTCTCAAGGTAGTTCTCCATCCCGTACTTGCCGTCCTCGCCGCCGGTGCCGCTTAGCTTGTGGCCGTTGTGGAAGCCCTGGCGTTGCTCTCCCATGCCACGGTTGACGTATATCTCCCCAAACTCCAACTCGCCGACAGCGCGTTGGATGCGCCGGTTGTTGTTGGTGAAGAGAAACGCCGACAATCCATAGTCGCTGTCGTTGGCAAGTTCTAGAGCTTGATCAAAGCTAGAAATTTTCATGATCGGACTGACGACGCCAAAAATCTCGTCTCGCATGATCTCCATGTCGTTGCTGGCACCGGTAAGGATCGTGGGCTCGTACCAAAATCCTTTTTCGAACTCCGGACCTTCCGGACGTTTTCCGCCAAGCTCAACTTTGCATCCGGCATCAATGGCACGCTGTACCATCGCTTCCATTTTCTCCAACTCAACCAGTGAAACTTTAGGACCGACGTCGGTGGCTTCTTCCATAGGATCCCCCAGCTTCAGTTTGCTGCTGGCGTCGATGTACTTCTGAAGGAACTCGTCGTAGACATCCTCGTGGATATAGAACCGTTCACTGCATGTGCAGACTTGCCCCTGATTCAAGTAGCGCGACAGCATCGCACCTTCAACTGCTTTGTCGACGTCGCCGTCTTCCATCAAGATAAACGGCGCTTTACCGCCGAGTTCCAGTCGTACTGCAGTAAGATTTTTGGCGCAGTCCGCGAAAATCTTCTGTCCTGTTTTTGTGCTGCCCGTCATCGTGACCAAGCGTGTTATCTTGTTGGTGACCAGTTCCCTGCCGATCGAACCGCCGTCACCAGTCACAACATTCAACACGCCAGCAGGCAATCTGGCTTCCAATGCCAACCGTCCCAATTCTAAAACGGCGACCGGTGTGATTTCCGGCGGCTTGACCACCATCGTATTGCCCGCTGTTAAGGCCGGCCCAATTTTTCGGCACGCCAAAGCAAACGGGAAATTCCACGCCAAAATTCCCACGCAAACACCGTAGGGAACTTTGTGAATCATCAGGTGTTCGTCGGGATTGTCGGAAGGGAAAATGTCGCCTTCTAGCCGTCTAGCTCCGTGGGCGGGGTACTCGAGAAAATCAGCCGAAGCGCCGACCTCTCCCATCGCCAAAGCGAGTGTCTTCCCTTGCTCGGCAACAAGGATTTTCGCCAAATGTTCTTGGTTCTCACGGATCTTTGCAGCCAACGCGATCAAGTGATTACCGCGCTCAACGGCAGGAAGCTTGGCCCAAGCCTTTTGGGCATCCGACGCCGCTTGCAGTGCAGCTTGGGCGTCGTCAGCAGTACCGTTAGGAACCGAGTAAATAATCTCTTCGGTGGTGGGGTTTTCCACGTCCATCCGGGCACCGTCGGACGCATCGACCCACTGATCACCGATAAACATTCGGTAAGCTTCTTTGGATCCGTCAGATTGCTTCATTTCGTTTGACATCGTGTTCTCTCGTATTGTTTCCGGTTTTTACGAAGCGCTGTCTGATTTGTTCAGGCGGCGGTTTTACCGTCCCATCCAGCCACCGTCGACCAACATCACCGATCCGTGCACGTAGCTGGATGCTTCAGAGGACAAGAAGACAACCGGTCCTTTAAAATCCTCCGGTTTTCCCCAACGTCCGGCAGGAATACGTCCCAAAATTGATTTGCTGCGATCAGGATCGTCCTGAAGCGCCTGAGTATTGTCGGTCGCAATGTATCCCGGTGCGATCGCGTTAACGTTCACGCCCTTACCAGCCCACTCATTGGCCAGAGCCATTGTCAATTGGCCAATGCCGCCCTTACTGGCCGCGTAGCCGGGAACAGTGATCCCGCCCTGATACGTCAACAATGATGCAGTGAAGATTACTTTGCCGCTGCCACGCTCGATCATGTCTTTGCCGAACTCGCGCGATAGAATGAACTGAGCGTTCAGATTCACCTCGACCACTTTATCCCAAAAATCATCTGGGTGTTCGGCGGCAGGCTTTCGTAGGATCGTTCCCGCGTTGTTGACTAGAATGTCGATCTGGGAATGATTGGCTTTGACATCCGCGATGAATTTATAGAGCGCTTCCCGGTCTGAGAAATCACATTGGTATCCGGTGAATGAAACGCCCAAGTCAGTGACTGCTTTCTCCACGTCGCTGCCACTGGTTTCTAAAGATGCTGATACTCCGATGATGTTAGCGCCGACTTCTGCGAGGCCGATTGCCATCCCTTTGCCGATGCCGCGCTTGCATCCGGTGACGATCGCCGTTTTTCCGGTTAAATCAAACTGTGATAAATTGCTCATGAGTCTCGTTTGGTCGGTAAATGTTTGGGGGATGTGTTCGTTTTTTTCTAACTGCACTGAATCAGCGTTTTGATACCGTCCGGATTCGCATCGATTGCTTCGAATGCTTCTTGGACTTTGTCGATCGGCATGACCTGGGTGATCAGTTTTTCGAGATGTAGTTTTCCACTGCTGGCCAAGGAAATGGCCTCGTCGAAGTCCTGCTCTTCATACAGTCGAGCACCAATCATTTTGATCTCAGACCAGAAGAACTTAAACAGATTGACGGGCTTAGGCTGGGGATGGATCGCTACCATCACAATACGAGCCCGCACGTTGACAACTTCGGTCATGACTTCGACGCCGGGTGCAGATCCTGAAACTTCAAATACGCAGTCCGCCATACGGCCATTGGTCAATCGGTCCACGGCCTCCGGCAACGCTTTTTTGATCGGATTAACGGCTTCAATGCCCAAAGAACGGGCCAAATCTAAACGGGTTTCGTTAACTTCTGAGAGAATTACTTTAGCGCCTTTTTCGACTGCCACTAACGCGATTAACAATCCGATCGGGCCGCCGCCAATGACGACGACGGTCTCTCCGCTGACGACTTCCCCCATGCGCACATCATGACAAGCCACAGCCGCCGGTTCGATCATCGCTCCGTGCTCTAGTGACAGATTCACGGGCAAGTGATGCAACGTGTACGCGGGCACTGTCCAAGAAGACTGCATGCCGCCGGGCAAATCGATACCAATGAATTTTAGGTTTTTGCCTACGTGAGCGAAGCCTTTATCAAAATCCGCCGGCTCGCCAAATCGCAGAGGTCGAACGGCAACACGGTCGCCAACTTTGACATTGGTCACGCCAGCGCCAATTTCTGCGACTGTCGCCGACGCTTCGTGCCCGATAATTTGTGGATCGGCCACTCGTGCGTCCATTGCTCCGTGGAAGATGTGAATGTCAGTTCCACAGATGCCGCAGAAGCCCACGTCGAGTCTAACTTCACCATCGCTTGGTGGGATTGGTTGGCTTTCGGCGACGCCGATAGTTTTGTTGCGCTGATATTGAGCTGATTTCATATGTGCTTGTTGGTAACTGTGGCAAAAGGAAAGCCGAACTCAAAAGAGTTCGGCGAAGATTTCAGATTCTTTCCCGTCTTGGACAGGAAGATTGTTTAAGCCATTCCCGGATCAACGGAGAATTTATAGACCGTTTTCTCGCTGTATTTTTCGCCCGGAGACAGTACGCTGCGCGGCCCATTAATGTTTGGGCCGTTGGGGTATTTGGAAGTTTCCAAACAGAATCCACGGAACTGGCCAAATTGAGCGCCACTTTCGCGTTTCAGATCGTCCGACGTGTAACGGCCAGTGTACAGCAACGTGCCGGGTTCAGAAGAAAACACTTCCAACCGTCGTCCGCTCTTTGGCTCGGTGACTTCTGCGACTTTCTCAAACGCGTCAGGTGATTTTGAGAATGCGTAATAGTGCTCAAAGCCCATCGGCAGTTCTTCAAAACAATCACCAATACGTTTGGCAGTATTGAAATCGCAAACAGTACCGGCGACAGAAGTCTCTACGCCTACAGGAACGTTAGTTTCGTCGGGTTCAAGATATCGATCGCTGGATAGTTGCACCACATGATCCAGCACCGTGTCGCTGAATCCGTTGAGGTTGAAATAAGTATGATTGGTCAGCGAGAGCGGCGTTGTTTTGTCGGTCGTTGCCGAATAAGAAATCTCAAATGCATTGTCGGCGGTCAGTTTATATTCGACTGTCACATCGACATTGCCGGGAAAGGATTCTTCTCCATCGGTACTTTTGAGTGACATAACCAAAGCGACGTGTTCGGCTTCTTCGTTGGATTCATCCACCGACCAAATACGCTTGTCATAGCCAACGATTCCACCGTGCAGATGGTTGGGGCCATCGTTGGTGGCGACCTGATGGTCGTTTCCGTCGACGGTGAACTTTCCGTCTTTGATTCGCGCCGCATAACGTCCGACCAAACAACCAAAGTAGGGCGAATTACGTTTGTAGTCGTCGGAGAAATATCCGTCGAGCGTGTCGAAACCGCAGACGATGTCGGCAGCGTTTCCGTTTTTGTCAGGTGTCGTGATGGAGGTGACTGTTCCACCGTAGGTGCAAATTTTGACGACCACGCCGTTGCCATTGTCCAGCGTGTATTGCTCGACCGCATCGCCGTTGAATTCACCAAACGATTCTTCTTCAATTTTCATTTTCCTGCCTCCCGTTGGTGAATAGGTTTTAGACTCTTCTGATTGCCTTGACGATCATCGAAGTTGCGTCTGCTGGAACCACTTCGGTGCTTTCCTGAACGGCGGGTTCGGCGGGAGTGTCGACCTTGATTGTTTTGCTATATGCCAAAACTAAAACGCCACTCACCATGCACAGCAGG
>CAZDBE010000011.1:0-35441 GCA_964503675.1 uncultured Pirellulaceae bacterium
GCGTTGCACTCGTGCGACCGGCTACCGCAGATCTGACTTGACTTAAGGCTGGAAGCGCAGGCCGATCCGACGTGTTGGAATCCGATGGCGATCGATCGACAGTCAGTTGGTCGGCCAGCGCGGCCGCAGAAGGATTCTTGGGCACCGTATCGGATTTTTCGGATGCCTCGGGTTTCGGGGAAAAGGTTTCATCAGCGGCCAAGTCGTCATCGATGCTTGGGGAGTCCTCAGCAGTAGGACCGGCGTCAATTTGAATGCCTTGCCCCGTGTGGCGGTCGGGGCTAATGTCGACCGATAGGATAATCGTATCGGGCGCGTTGTTGATCCCCAGCACGATCAATCCTAAGACCATCAGCAGGATCAGGTGCAGGAGGATGCTGACGATCCATGCAGGTGAGAGGGAGAAGAATCGCCGGATATTGTTGGCGATGATTGACTCGAGTGTTAGCGCGTCGAGCTCGGAGAGGGGTGTTGGGTTTTCAGTTTTCGGCCCTCCCCTTCGGCGAGCCTCCGATCCTCCCGGAGGGAGGGTGGCAACGCCCTTCCCTTGAGTGGATCCGGCCCTCTTGAAGGTCGGTCGGCGGTTCTCGGTTTGTGTTGTTCTGCGACTTGCGCGTGGGGGTAGGACCGTGTCGGGCAGGATCAATTCGTTGACGGCGATGCTGGTTCCGCATCGCCAGCAGTCTGCGAGGGCCAGCCAAGTACGGATTGTCAGCGGAGCGTTGCACTGGGGGCATTGGCCCAGCATGGCTGTTCCGTTGACCGTAATGTGGCACGAATTTGTGTTTAGGTGATGGGTGGCGGTGTCGGTTAGATCATCAGTGGTATTGTCGTCTGGTGCCGTGGTGAGCTGGGACGGTCTTAAGTCGTCAAGGTCCACGATGGGAGTGGATTGAGCGGCGGTAGATTGATGGATGTGGTCCGGCAGTCCTTCCAGCAGACGAAGCCGCTGCTCGATCAAGTGATCGTTGTGGCAGGCATTATCGGAGTCGGAGGAACTGTCGGTCGACATGTTGGTTGTGACGTGCGAGTTGGAGCGCGAGTGAACCGTCTATTCTACGCGGTTGGAGGAGTAGAAAGTAGCAAAAGAGGAGAGGGTAATTCAAAACCTGTAGTGGACTTCGCCAGAAGTCCCGACTCTCTTTCAAGCACGGAGAATTCTGGCGAATCCCACTACCACCAACTCGCGCATTTGGGATTTGAGATGCCCTCTAGTATCACCCTCACTCCGGGAGGGACGGAGGCTCACCGAAGGGTACGGCCGCGCGCAAAAACGCAGAGTCGCGCTGTCTCAATTTCATGAGCGTGTGGGTAATGTTCATCCACGAAATACTAGCGCACACGAAAGTGCTTGGCGGTTGTTTTTCGTTTCGTGTGGTTCTTGGTTCCCCCGATCCTAGGATCACTGAAAACCGAAAACTGCCCTGCCCTCCCCGATTGAAAATGGGTCGGCCAAGGCCCTGAAACCAGCCCTCTTTTTCCTTGTTGGATCATTGTGAAAAGGGTGAAAATTGGTACAATCTGGAACTCAAAACGGCGATGGATTTGACTCGTTAAAAACTCGGTTTTTGCAGGGTTTTATTCGTGATTTTTCCTCATGTGGTCAAACCGCTCGATGCCGTTTTTCAAGCGAATTTTTCAGTCGCCGCGATAACTTTACGACGGCGCTTGGAACAGTAATTTTTTAAGGGCTGCAACTTGTCAACTGATCTGCCAGAAGAACCTCAAGACGACAACGAAAATGGCGAAAACGGTAATGGAAACGGCCAAACGGGGCTCGGCAGCGACGGCGGAACGATGCTCGTCGAGATGCCGATCGAAGACGAGCTGAAAAGCAGTTACCTGACGTACGCGATGAGCGTCATCATCTCTCGGGCGTTGCCGGACGTTCGTGACGGGCTGAAGCCTTCTCAGCGGCGGATTTTGGTTGCGATGAACGACCTGAACCTTTCCCCGGGGGCAGCGCGCGTTAAATGTGCCAAAATCTCTGGCGATACCAGCGGTAACTACCACCCGCACGGTGAAAGTATCGTTTATCCAACGCTGGTTCGGATGGCCCAAGAATGGAACATGCGGCACATCTTGGTCGACAAACAGGGGAACTTCGGCTCGATTGCCGGTCTGCCGCCGGCGGCGATGCGATATACCGAGGCCCGCATGTCGGCCGTCGCGTCGTTGATGCTAGAGGATCTGAAACTGGACACGGTCGATTTCACTCCGACTTATGATGAACGCCGTCTGGAGCCGACGGTTCTTCCCAGCAAGTTCCCGAACCTGCTGGTTAACGGTTCGAGCGGGATTGCCGTTTCGATGGCGACGTCCATTCCGCCGCATAACTTGGGCGAGGTATGCGACGCACTGGATATGATGATCGACAATCCCGATTGTTCGGTGCACGATTTGATGACCGTCATTCCCGGGCCGGATTTCCCGACCGGTGGGATTATCTGTGGCAAAGCGGGCATCCTGAAGGCCTATCACAACGGCCGCAGCACGATCGCCGTCCGGGCAAAGTGCGAAATTGAAGAATATAGAAAGGGAAAATCAAAGCGCAACCGGATCGTCGTCAGCGAACTGCCGTTCCAACAGACGCGCGATAGTGTGGTCGAGAAAATTGCCAAACTGGTCAAGACCGACAAGGTCAAGGGAATCGTCGACATCAAGGATCTGAGTGATCTGAAGGAACCGGTGAGGCTTTACGTCGAGCTCAAGAACGACGCCGATCCGGAAGTCGTATTGAACCAGTTGTATCAGTTCTCGCCATTGCAGACGTCGTTTTCGATGAACTTCATGGCACTGGTCGATGGGAAGCCGCGCGAGTTGTCGCTGAAGGATTTCTTGCGAGAGTTCTTGCGGCACCGCGTGCAGGTGATTCGCCGCCGAACAGAATTTTTGTTGGCGCGTGCTCGCAAGCAAAAGCACACTGTCGAAGGTTTGTTGATGGCATTGGCCGACATCGACAAAATCATCGCCATCATTCGCGCTTCGAAGACTCAGGCGGAAGCCAAAGTAGGTTTGATGGGCGTCGACTGTCCAGCGTCGATGATGAAGAAGGCGCTCGGCGACGACGGTTTTGCCGTCTTCCAAGATGAACGCGGCGAGGCTGATGTCTACAACCTGACTGCGATCCAAGCGGACGCGATTTTGCGAATGACGCTTGGTCAGTTGGTGAACCTTGAGCAGGAGCGACTGGGCGATCAGCACGCGAAACTGTTGGCAGAGATTAAGGAGTATCTGCGGATTCTTTCTGACAAAGCCAACATCATGGCGATCATCAAAGAGGACACGCTTGAGATCAAACGGAAACTGGCCGACGCACGACGGACGGTACTTTCTGGCGAAGAGGTTTCCAATATCGATCTAGAGGACTTGATCGAAGAAGAGAACATGGTCGTGTCCATCAGTTCTCAGGGCTATATCAAGCGTACTCCGGTCAGCGTCTATCGGGCGCAGAAACGTGGCGGCACAGGCATCAAGGGAGCCAAGAGCGAGGACGAGGATCCGATCGAGCACGTTTTCGCGGCGTCAACGCATGATTATTTGTTGTTCTTCACTAGCAAGGGTCGGGTTCACTGGCGGAAGGTCCATCATTTGCCGCAGTTGTCGCGCGAGAGTCGTGGCCGGGCGATTGTGAATCTGTTGGACTTGGACAAGGACGAGGCGATTGCGTCTTGTCGTGCGGTCAGAGACTTCAACGCCGCCGATCACTACTTGATTATGTGCACGCGTAAGGGGCTCGTGAAAAAGACGCCGCTGGAGGCTTACAGCCGTCCGCGCAGCAATGGTATCATCGCGATCAAGTTGCGTGACGACGATATGCTGATCAAAGCGGTAGTTGCCAAGGGCGGAGACGAATTGGTCATGGCGACGGCCGACGGGATGGCGATCAGGTTTAAGGAATCTGATGCCCGTCCGATGGGGCGTAACACCAGCGGCGTGAAAGGAATTTCGCTACGTGAGGGTGACGAAGTCGTGGGTATGGTGGTGGCTGATCCCGAGGCAACGCTGTTGACGGCCTGCGAGAAAGGCTATGGAAAGCGAACATTGTTCGGCCCAAATCAGATTGCCGAAGGCGACGACGACAACGAAGACGAAACTAGCAGCTCGTCGCGTTACCGGACGCAGAAACGTGGCGGCAAGGGTGTGCGGGACATCAAGACCAGTGCGCGAAATGGTAAAGTGATTTCGATCGTGACGGTCAACGACGATGATGAATTGTTGTTGATGACCAGCGGTGGAAAGATCCAGCGTATCGCGTGCAGCGACATGGGCGTGATTGGTCGAAACACACAGGGAGTGCGAATCATGCGACTGGCCGAGGACGATTCGTTGGCCGTGATTGCTCGGGTACCTCGTGATGAGGACGCAGACGAAGATAAGTCGGGCGTTGTGGCTGGTGGTGATCCGGTTGCTCCTGCGGCCGGCGAACAAGCTGCCACTCCGGAAGCCGCGCAGGCAGAAGCGGATGATGCTGGCGGACCGGAAGCTTCAGACGGCTCGGATTCGCCGGATGGCACAGATGCCTAACGGGTTGATGCTAGTCGTGACGACATCGGATGACCGGTCGGTTCTTGAAAAGATTGCCGATCGTTTGGTGGAGCTGCGTTTGGCCGCCTGCTGTCAAATCTCTTCGCCGATCACCAGCGTGTATCGATGGGAGGGAAGTGTTGAGCAATCGGAGGAGTTCGAGTGTCGGATTAAAACCACCGAAGCTCACTTCGAAGCGCTCGTGACTGCGATCGAATCTTTGCACAATTATGACGTGCCTCAGATTGTCGGTGTGCCTATTGAGGCATGTAGCGAATTGTATCGAGCGTGGTTGTTGACAGCGGTGTCACAAGAAAATTAGTGACAGAACGTTTGGACGCGCACAGAGTCGCAACGACGCACACTTCTATTTTTCTTCTTCAGCGACAGGTGCTGGAACTGCCGCATCGGCCGGCGCTGCTTTGGCCAGTTCCTGTTTCAACAGAGTGACGAATTCTTCGTCCGTTGGCGAGACACGTGCGGCGAATCTGCCGACTGCCTTTCCCGATCGTCCAATGACAAATTTCTCAAAATTCCAGCTTACGTCGCCTTTGCCTTTTGGCTGTAAATCAAGATCGCATAACGACTTGTACAGTTCGTTTCGCTGGTCGCCATTGACGTGAGACTTGGCGAACAAGTCAAACGTTACGCCAAAGCGACTCTTGCAAAATTTGGCAATCTCTTTTTCCTCACCCGGCTCTTGCTGGCCAAACTGGTCACAGGGAAATCCCAATACGGCTAACCCTTGCTCATGGTATTTCTTGTGAATCTGCTCCAGCTTTTTGTACTGGCGGGTAAAACCACATTTACTGGCCGTGTTGACGACCACGACTACCTTGCCCTGATAAACCGACAGGTCTAATTCTTGGCCATCGATCGCCTTCAATTTCACATCCAGCAGCCCTCTGTTTTCTACCGAAGCGGCTGCCGCGGCGCTTTGTGCGGGATCGCCGGCTTTTGGGTCGTCCTGAGCCATCAGTGTTGCTCCGTGACTGACACCAAGGGCAAGTGTCAGCAGGAAAGTGCTGAAATAGGTTTGTTTTGGGGCGTGCTTCATCGTTCTCGGCTTGTATGCATCTTTTTGGGGAAATGGCTCTGTCTTTAAACTCGCTCGGCTCCCCAAAGTTTCACAATTTCCAGACCAACTTCCGCAGCTTGTACCATTTCGTCCAAACAGGCCCATTCCAGCGGCGAGTGGATGTTGTGCTGTCCGGAGGAGAGATTGGGAGTTGGTAGCCCCAGTTCGGTCAAACGAGAGCCGTCAGTGCCGCCTCGAATGATCGTTTTCTCGACTTGTCGCCCCAATATTTCGTGGGCTTTGACGGCAAACTCGACCGCCCGAGGTTCGGCGACTAGTCCCTCGCCCATGTTGCGATACTGCGGCGTAATCTCGACCGTCGTAGTGGCGCCCGGAAATGCTTCGTTGGTCTGCTCGGCGATCTGGTTCAAGAGGGCTGCATAGTCGTGCAGCTTTTTCGTCTCAAAATCGCGCAGCAGAATTCTGATCGTCGCCTCGGCGACATCGCCATGAATCACATAGGGATGGATGAATCCGTCGCGGCCGTCGGTGCGCTCCGGTGATAGTTGGGGCGGCAACGCGGCGACGAAGTGGCTGGCAGCTCTAATAGCACTGACCATGCGTCCTTTGCCGATCGACGGATGGATGTTGACGCCTTTGATGGACACGACAGCCAGATCGGCGGAAAACGTCTCCGTGTCCACCATCGAGTTGCCGCCACCGTCAAAGTTATAGCAAACAGCCGCGTTGATCTTGGCGATGTCGACATGATCGACGCCGCGACCGACCTCTTCGTCACAAGTGAAAACCACTCGAACAGCCCCGTGCGGGATTTCTGGGTTCTCCATCAAGTGGCAGGCTAGTTCCATAATGATCGCAACACCAGCTTTGTCGTCTCCGCCAAGTAGGGTCGTACCATCGGTGGTGATGATAGTTTTCCCTTTGGCCGCCAGTAATTCCGGGCAGGTGGCGGATGTGATGACCATGGAAGGGGCGCCGGAGAGCGCAATGTCTTGCCCATCAAAGTTCTCGATTACCGACGGTTGAACGTTCGTTCCGCTGGCGTCGGGTGACGTGTCAACGTGAGAGTTGAAGGCGACCGTGGGTGCGTCGGTTGTTGCGGGAACCGTGCCCATTACAATTCCGTGTGCGTCTTGGGTTACGTCCGTCAGACCCATCGCTTCCAGTTGTGAGGCGAGCAGTTTGCCGATTTCCAGCTGTCCCGGACTACTGGGAATGGCATCGGTTTGTTCAACAGCGGTGGTGTCAATTTTGACGTACTGAAGAAAGCGATCTAGCAGGCGGTCTTTATTCATGGTTTCGATCCGGTGAATAGGCCAGTCTTAGTTTGGCTTGCAAATGACGTGAAGGCTTGCACTTCATCATACCGCAGGGGTTTCCAGCAACCAGAACCAGCAGGTTAATAACATTGGTGTTAGGATGAGGCTGGCCGCAGATGTGGCGAGGCAAACTTGCACGGCCACGCCGGGTTGGCCGCCGTAATGCTTGGCCAGCACGATAGGAAAAATAGCACACGGCATAGCGGCCTGAATTAGCAGAATCGTTTTCAATTCAGGTGATACTCCCAATGCTTCAATGCCTACCGCAAACGCGATCAACAATAACGGAAGCACGCTGAACCTCAACAGCACAGCCAGAGAGACCGCGCGGTAGTTGGTCTGCCATTTCTCGCGCTCGATCACTCCCATGAGCGTTGCCCCAACCAGAATTAGCCCCATCGGAATCGAGCAGACACCCAGCATCTGGATCACGCGTGTCAGAAATTCGGGGAAGTACAGATAGAACCCGGTTACGTTGAGCAACAGCCCGGTCGCGATGGCGATCGAAGGAGGGTTAAACAAGCGCTTCCATGCACCTGAAAACGAGCCACTGATTGCGACGATTCCTGCAGTCCAGATGGCCGTTTCGATTCCCAAATTATGAACAAACAGTACGCCTAGAATCCGGTCACTCTGATCGGGTTGGAAAATACTTTCGATCATCGGGATGGGAATAAAGCCGTAGTTCTGTAGGGCTGTCGCTAACGCGAACGTGCTGAGCCCAACTTGTTGTGTCATGCCAGAGAGCTTTCCAACCCAATAGCAAATGGCGAATGACAGCACGACCGTTACGATGCCAACACCAAGGGCTAGTGCCACGACAGACGACTGTTGCAGCGCGGGGTTACCGGGAACTTTGGAAAGAATAAAGCAGGGGAACAGAATATAGATGACCAGTTGCATCAGCCCTTTCTCTGATTCATCGGTGATCATCTTCATCCGTCGCGCGAGACAACCAACGGCCACGATTAGAAAAACCGTGATGGTGCTGGCGAGAATGTTTGTGAAGGTCATCGAGGGTTACTGAAAAATCTTGAGGAAAGAGCAGCCACGGATTGTAGCGTCCCGTGGCTGGAACGAGTAGGACAAAGGCCGGGCTTAACGTACTAAGAGCCGCTGCAACAAAATAAATGCCAACAACAACCCGCCGATGGCAATGGTGGCGACCGACGACCCCACGTTAGCGAAGTAGGTGATCTGGTAGATCGTGCCGTAGATTAAAAATCCAAGTAGCGTTCCAGAAAAATTTCCAACGCCGCCACTCAAAAGCGTGCCTCCAATGACGACCACGGCAATCACATCCAGCTCCAGACCAATCGCATTGATCGGATTTCCAGAATCCATATAGAGGGTCATCACGATTCCGGCCAACGCCGAGCAAAAACCGTTGATCGCGTACACGGCGACCTTGGTTCTGGCCACTGGCAGCCCCATCAACAGCGCCGATTCTTCGCTGCCTCCGATGGCGAAAACGTTTCTGCCAAGCGACGTGAAATTGGCAATCGCAGCCATCAGAACTAACAGTAACAGCAACAACATAGTTGTAAAACCAAGTTCGGCGTCTCCCAGAGGGATCGCGATTCCCGACACCCACTCGTAAGTGTCATTGCGGATCTGGACTGATTGTTGGGTTACGCAGAATGCCATCCCTCGCGCAAAAAACAAACCGGCCAGCGTTACTAGAAACGCGGGAAGTTTAAAAAAGTGTATCGTGGCTCCCATCGCGGCTCCAAAAAATGTCCCGATGCCGAGTGCCGTCGTCCACGCCAGCCAAGGAGAGACATTATGCCCGGTGATCAAGGTCGCTACGAAAATGGTTGTAAAACCGATCACGGCGCCGACGGACAAATCAATTCCGCCGGAGAGAATCACGAGCGTCATGCCGATCGCGGAAATTCCTAGAAAAGCGTTTTCTGAGAACAGATCACTGATTACAAACGGCGAACAAAAGTTTTCGAAAGATAAACTGGCCGCACCAAATAGAACTGCCAATACCGCCGCCGTCGCGATGAGTGGAATGTGTCGTGACGCAACAATGTTCATGACTGCACCACCTCAGATGGTCCGCTGTGCTGGGTTGTGCGAGGCGTCGCAAATATTCTTGCCACCCAGTTTCGTAGCGCGGTAGACTGTAATAAGCACACCAGCAAAATGACAATCGCTTTAGGAACTGGCGCAACATCTGAAGGCACACCCCACGTGTACAGCGTCGTCATCAGCGTCTGAAGAAGCAACGCTCCGATGACTGCTCCGACCAATGAGAACCGTCCGCCGGTGAGCGCCGTTCCGCCAACGAGCACCGCGAAAATGGCGTCCAATTCTGATAGGGCTCCAGCGTTAGTCGGGTCGGCGATACCGATATTGGCCACATCAATGACCCCCGCTACGCCGGCGCAAAATCCGGCGAACACGTACACGGCCAATTTCACCACTCGATCATTGATACCGCAGGCTCGGCTGGCTGAAGGGTTGGCTCCGACGGACTCCACCAGAAGTCCAATCGACGTTCGGCGGACGGTCAGCCACGTGATGGTAAATAGAACGGCAGCGATCGTGATCGGAAACGGCAGCCCCAAGAAATGGCCGTTGCCAATAAAGTCCAGCGTTGGACGTGAGAGCTCGGAAGGCACTGCGACGGTTTGTTCGCCAGAAATGTACTTGGCGATTCCTCGTCCGGAGACCATCAATACTAGGGTGGCGATGATCGGTTCGATCTTTAGCCACGCCACTAGAACTCCATTGGCCGCGCCGGCGGCCAATGCAGCAAGAAGACCTGCCGCGATCGCGACTACGATTCCAGCTTGCGCCCAAGTCAAAACAATGGCTACTACAGCGCCGCAGATAGCGACGATTGATCCTACCGACAAATCAACACCACCGGTCGCGATCACCAGCGTCATTCCCACGGCCAATAGTACGCCAATCGATCCACGGTTGAGTACATCGATCAGGCTACCGTAGAAGTTGCCATCGCGCATCTGGATTTCAAAAAATGAAGGAATGAAAAACCAGTTGACTAACAACAATCCCGCCAGTCCCAATAGCGCGTAGAACGCCGGCGGCAGGTGCTGGGTAAACCGAGCTTTCTTTTGTCTTTCAACTTCAGTCATCGTGTTGGGCAATCAACTTCATGATTGTAGATGCATTAATTTCGTTGCCTTGCACGCTCTTGTCTAGCTTCCCGATCATCTGGCGGTCGCGCATGACAACGATACGGCTACAGCAGCGCACTAGGTCTTCGAGTTCGCTTGAGATTAGCAACACGGCGACTCCGGAATTGCTCAGAGAGGCAATCAATTTTTCGATCTCGGCTTTTGCACCAACATCGATCCCGCGCGTCGGTTCGTCCAGAATAATTAGTTTGGGTTCCATCGCCAACCAACGGGCCAATAAGACTTTTTGTTGGTTGCCTCCCGAGAGGGCCCCGACACGTGTCTCCAATGAGGGTGTCTTGATCTCAAGTCGATCGACATAACCAGCGCTGATTTCAACTTGGGCCCTTTTTCGAAGTGGTTTGAAAATCGATCTCGAAGCTTGCAGGGCCAGCGCGATGTTCTCGCGTACCGACAGTTCGGTGAACACTCCGTCAAGCTTTCGGTCTTCGGGACACCAAGCAATCCCTGCATCGATCGCGCCGCGCGGTGACCAATTTTTTGTCGGCACACCTCCGACTTCCAATGTGCCGGATGTTGCGCTATCGATTCCGTAGATCAAACGTCCAACTTCGCTTCGTCCGGACCCTAGTAGCCCTGCAAGGCCGACAACCTCACCGGGTGAAATTTTGAGATCGAACGGAAGGACCGACCCTTTGCGCCCCAAAGCTTTGGCGTGAATTACTGGCTTGGTCGTCTCACTAGATTGATTTTTGGCCGTTGAAGTCACTACCTCACCGAGCGGGTTCGTTACATTTTGCGGAACTGCGCGGCCCAACATATGCTCGA
Organism: uncultured Pirellulaceae bacterium; assembly: GCA_964503675.1. Classification (GTDB taxonomy): domain Bacteria; phylum Planctomycetota; class Planctomycetia; order Pirellulales; family Pirellulaceae; genus Mariniblastus. The sequence continues at coordinate 10,827 of CAZDBE010000011.1, forward strand.
CCAATTTCAGTCGATCAAGTTCATCTACCGACCACGTTCCAACCTTTTGTCCGTTTCGCAGAACTGTAATGAAATCGGAGATTTGGTAAACCTGATCGAGGAAGTGTGTAACGAAAACAATGGCCATGCCTTCGTCACGCAATCGATTTATAACTTCGAACAGATCTGCGACTTCCTTTTCGTCGAGGCTACTGGTGGGTTCGTCGAGGATTAGGACTTTGGCATCTAAAGCGATGCCACGGGCGATTGCCACCATTTGCTGAACGGCAATCGAATAGTCAGCCAGATGTTTTTGAACGTCCAGCTCCAGCCCCAGACGGCCCAGTGTTTGGCGGGCCATTTCATTGAGCGCCTTCCAATCGATAGCGTGAAGGGCAGTTTTGGGCTGGCGTCCTAGGAGAATGTTTTCCGCGACCGAAAGCTGAGGAATCAGATTGACTTCTTGAAAGACAGTGCTGACGCCAAGTGCTTCGGCAGCGGCGGGAGAAGCGGGGGCGATCGGATGCCCGTCGAGTTCGATCTGACCGGCGTCACGTTTGTGGACGCCAGTAATTACTTTAATCAGCGTCGATTTTCCCGCTCCGTTTTCTCCCATCAGGGCGTGCACTTCGCCGGAGTTGAGTTCGAAATCGACTCCGTCAAGAGCAAGGACTCCGGGAAATCGTTTCCTCAGATTGTTTATAGTGAGGATGGGCATCGATCGACTAATACTTGCGACTGCCGATCTCTTCGGCGGCAACTGACTGGTCAAATACCTTGTCCAAGACCATTTGTTTTTTCGGCATGTCCTTGGTGTCACCAGCGAGAATTTTGGCAATCGCCTCCATAGCTTTGGGGCCTTGCAGCGGATTGCATTCGACGGTGCAGTTCAATTTTCCTGCGATCATGGCTTCAAATGCGGACTTCATGCCGTCGATCGACAGAACGAGGATGTCCTCCCCCGGTTTCTTCCCTGCCTCCTCAATTGCTTGGATGGCACCGAGTGCCATGTAGTCGTTGTGAGCGTAGACAACTTCGATTTCATCACCTTTAGATTTGAGAATCGCCTCCATCACTTCTTTACCCTTGGTTATTCCCCAATCGGCCGCTTGTGATGCGATGATCTCGATACCGGGATGATCCTTGATGACCTCCAAAAATGATTCACGGCGATTGATTGTGGGGGAAGCGCCCTGTGCTCCCTGAAGCTCAACCACTTTCGCTTTGCCGTCGACTTTCTTTACCAACCATTCAGCTGCAAGTTTCCCTTCGTTGTAGGTGTCTGCACCGATGTAGGTCACGTACAACGAATCGTCTTTCACTTCGACTTGACGGTCGAGAATCAGCACGGGGATGTTTCGCTTTTTGGCTTTTTCGAGCACATTGTCCCAACCAGAAACTTCTAGCGGCGCGATAATGATCGCATCGACGCCTTGTGAGATGAAACTGCTGACGGCTTTGACTTGATTTTCGAGCTTGGCCTGACCGTCTGCAAATTTGAGATTGTATCCCGCCGCTTCGGCAGCCTCTTTGACAGATTGGGTATGTGCTTTCCGCCAGTCGCTTAAATCACCGGTTTGCACAAATCCGATAGTCGCCTTTTCTTCGCCGGGTGCGTCTGCACCTTGTTGCGAATCGGAACAGCCTACAGTCAGCAACGCAGTTAACATTAGCAGCGGTAGCATCAACGGGTGTTTCAGCAGCGTCTTCATGATCTCTCCATGCACGGGTTTTCGAGTTGCGACTAGTTTAGCAGACCTACTTCTTCAGCAAAGCCACCGCGTCGTTGGATTTGCCCCATGAGGGCAGCCCAATGGCTTGTTTACCGCTTCCTGAAATCGAGTCGACGGTGCCGGTTGAAAGGTCACCGCCGCTGACAGGATCAAACCAACGAACCTGAAAACTGAGGGCAGTATCGGAACCAAGATCGACCGTGACCTCGTCTGTGCCCGCAGGAATGTATAAGAGATACAACTGGTCCCGTTTTGTAGAACAGTAGCACTCGTGACCTTCCGGTGCTGTGATGACGTTTGAGGCCGACTTCATTTCCCACCAAGGAATGTGTTTTTCAAAAAAATGGGCTGCGACATTTGACTGCTTCCAGATGGTGTCTCGTGTTCGCCAGTCTTCAGCGGTCAGGTCGTTGCCGGGGTACTTGGCACCAAAGTACCATTCGAATCCTGCCGCGCCGGCCATTAGGCTGCCCCACATGACATGATGCCTCAGGCCATCGTGCTTGGGATCGATGTCGTCCGGCAGCGTTCCTGTATGCCACGGTCCGATTTCGTCCATCGTGATCAACCAGCGCGTGCCAGATCGTTCTGAGGCCGTTATCCAATGGTCGATCTCAGAGTGAACGCGTTTGGGGTCGTCCACTTGGAACGATACACCGGTAAGTGTTGCATCGCCTAATAGATCATGAATGACTTCTTCTTTCCCTTTTGCGGTCGAGTGGGTGTGCACCAGCACGGGGTGCCGGTACGGATCGTTGGATTCAAAGAACCTAGCCATAGCTTGACGCTGAACGGTGGTTTGACCGTTGGGCGAGAAATCGGCGGGCCCGTTTTCTTCGCCAAGGTTCCAAACTAGCGCCGGATGATGTCCGAATCGCGCGATCAATTCAAGGTAGTAAAGTTTTCTTTGCGGGCCTGTGTCGCCATCATCGAGTAGTTTCTCGTTTTCTGTTTCCTGCGTTACCACGTGTAGCATGACGCCTTTGGCCTGCATGTGGCTGAAGAGGATTTCCCACTGGTCAAGTTTACTTACGTCGAAGCGATCAAATGTTTTATGATCGAGGAACGGCCAGACGTCTTTTCCGTCGCCACCAATATTCATTGTCAGGAAATAAGTGACGTTCATTCCGGTACTGGCTAGGTAATTGATTGCTCCAATGATGCCTTTGCCTTGATCGGCCTTCCATGTCGGGTCGCCGGTTTTCCAATCGGCGATGTGGGTTGGGAAGTGATGCAAGGCATTTCCTGCGGCTGCTTCACCCTTTTTGTTTTCGGCTGAGATTCGATAGGTGCCATCGAATTGATGGAACGCGAGGAAGTTCTCCGGGCTGTCGGTTCCCCGTTTAAGCCAGTACGCTCCCGATTGGGCGAACCGGAAAAACCCATTTTCGGCGATCAGTTGGCCGTGTGCCTTGAAGTCGCGCGTGGTGGTTGGGTCGGCGGTGATCGAGGTGACTTCTATCGCGCCGGTCGCAGTTTCGATTTTTATGTCATCCCCAGAAGTTGCATCAGCATCGATCGCAATGTTGGATCCAGTTTTCAGCTCGGCCGACCAAGTCCATGATCCCGTTAGATCGGGAGTGAAACGCGCCTGCCAGACGTTGCCCGCATCGGCGCTAGAATTGGCCGCGTTTCCATCGGCCGCGTAAAATCCACGTACGGTTACTGTTTTTTCCGGATGGACAAACGTGACCAGTAGCCGGTAATCAGTGAATGGGTTGGGTGTTGCGGTCTCTGACGTCAGCGGCCCGGCGAATGACAACGTGGCCGTGTGGAATTGCTGAACCTTGGTCGGATTTGGCTGCGATGCTTGGAGCACCATTGCGTGGGCAAGTGAAGCCGCCTGACCTACCAGAGGAAGTACAACTACCAACGATACCAAGTGAAAAAGTTTAAGAAGCATGGAAAATCAGTTGGTGGTTCGAATAGTTGGGGAACGGATAGCATTGTAGCCCCGATTGATTCGATTCGCGACGTTCGATCGGGATGATGCTAAACAGGAAAAGGTTGCGGCTCAAACGGCAGAAGTATGGCTCAAAAAAAACGGTGCCTCGCAATGTAGATACATCGGGAGACACCGGGGTCAGGTGGGCTAGGGAATTGTGTCGTCGATTGTTGCCAACGATCGACCTGCAGATTTTTAGATGATTTGCAGGAGAGAGAATAGATCGTCGATCTTCTCAAGTTTTTGGGACAAACGCTGCTTCTCAACCTCTTCACCGGGAGTGAAGAACAACTGCCAAGTGCTGGCAAAGTCCTGCTCTTGGTTGATGCGTGCGTCGAGGTCATTGCGAACCGAAACGTCGTCTTGTGTGTCAACTGCAAAGACACTGTCCTGACGATAGAAGTTTTGGCCGTCGCCAGAAGCTTGAAAGAAATTCGCGTTGACCACTGGTGCGTCTTCCAACCAAGTACTCAATTGTAAGAACTGGTTATAGAATGATGACTGTGAAGGGATAACAGCAGAGATAGCTTCTTCCGATGCCCATCCCAATGCAATCGTACGCGGCACTTCGAGCGTTCTCAAATTTGAAACGTTGTCAATGTTTTCGGCCCAGTCGGCAAACGAAATTCGCCGTTCCAAACGTGGTGTCGATTCAAGGCTGCCGGTTTCAGGGTTGAAGATAAAGTCCTCGACTTCGACCAAGGTGTTGGTTGCCAGAGAAATACCTTGAGGAATAGTATTCTCTTTAACAAACACTAGGGGGCTGCCGCTCAGTGGATCCTTCAGTAAACGGGTGTTTCCTGTGGCGGCGACCAGTCGATCTAGGCCGTCGTCAATCACTTCGATTTCTAGGTCAGTCCAATCGCTCGACCCGTCGACGAAGTTGAGTAATGCGTCAGCACCGCTGCGATCAAGAAAGACATCCTCTGTGCTGGAAGAAATGAATCGGTCGTTGCCGTTTCCACCGGAGAGTCGGTTGTCCTCATTGCCAACGCCACCTACGAGAGCGTCGTTACCATCTAGCCCGAACAGTCGGTCAAGGCCTGCTTCGCCAAAGAGGCGGTCGTCACCGTCGTTACCAAAGAGTCGATCGTTACCATCTCCACCGTGGAGGATGTCGTTGCCTTCGTTGCCACGAATGATATCAATTTCACCATCGCCAAACGCAGTGTCGTCGCCGCCTTGGCCATAGATGAAGTCAATTCCTTGGCCGCCGCGAATCAGGTCGTCACCGTCGCCACCGAAAATCAGATCGCTACCGAGACCGCCGACGATCGTGTCGTTGTTGGCGTCGCCGGCGAGAATGTCGTCTCCATCGTCACCGTTGAGTGTGTCCAAGCCAAGCCCACCGAAAATGCGATCTTTGTCGCCTCCACCAGAAATCGTATCATCGCCACGTTCGCCAAAGAGATTGTCTTCTCCAGCGCCACCGCTGATGGAGTCATTTCCTGAGCCACCGGTCACTCGGTCGACACCTTCGCCGCCGGCAAGGGTATCGTTTCCTGCCTGGCCACCAATCTGATCGTCGCCTTCACCACCGTTGATTGTGTCAGAGCCGTCGGTTCCATATAGACTGTCGTTACCTTGGTTACCGTTAATTATGTCATCGCCACCACCGCCAACAAGTCGATCGTTGCCTAGGCCGCCATTGATGGTGTCGTTTCCAAAATCGCCAAAGACGAAGTCATCGCCGATACCTACATCGACGACATCGTCACCGGGGCCGGCGAGGACATCGTCGTCGCCAGCAATGTCGGTGATCGTGTCAGCACCGGCACCACCATTGACGAAGTCATTTCCTTCACCGCCTTCAATGGTATCGTTGCCGTCGGCACCGCGCAGGATATCTTCGCCTACGCCACCGTCGAGAGTGTCGGCCCCAATTCCGCCGCGCAAATCATCGTTGCCTTCATTACCGTTGAGAGTGTCGTCGCCATCGTTGCCACCGAGGATGTCGTCGCCAGCGCCGCCGGAGATTGTGTCGTTGCCGTCCTGCCCAATCAGGATGTCATCGGCGGTACCGCCGACAAGAGTATCGTTGCCTGAACCGGCCAGAGCGACCAATCGAATGTCGGAGTCATTGGTGATTGAATCGTCGCCGTCGTCACCGATAAACAACAGTTGACTGATTTCAGTACTATCGAAGTCTTCTGCTGCGGCTCCGTCAACAACGACGCTGAGCGTGGTGCCTGATTGGGTGATGCTGATCGCGTCGGCGCCCGTGGTACCATTAATACTAAGAACGCCATTAGTCGGATTGAGCGCCAACGTGGCCAGCAGATTTCTGAACTCGAGTTTTGAGTAGGCTGTGTTTGCCCGTTGGCGTTGCTTACGGGTTGCTTGACCGGATTTTAAAATCGAAAAGAGTTGCGGTTTTCGTGGCATTGTGGTCGTCCAAAGTTGGCAAGTTAGATGGTCTGCAGTGACTAGCGGGGAACGGGTACTAAAAAGTCCCAAACGTACTCTAGTTGGGCCATTGCGTTTTTTCAAACAGAAGAATCATTTGAACTGGTTTTTTGCAGTGAAAACCACCGTGTATCTGAGCTCACTGCTCTAGGTCGGTACCTTGGGTAACACAAGTACAACCACAGTTAATTTCAATGAAATCCCTACAACCGTCAAAGTCTACCAAACTGCGATCGATTTTCGGACGATAGATCAGACGAAGGTGTTGCGCCTCACAAGCGCCGCTAGTTTCGTACCGGTAGAAGCCGGTTGTATTTTGCCTGTTTTATGCAATTTAAGAGATGATCATGGAAGATCGCTACAAAGTTCGCACTGGTTCAAGTTTCGGTAATATCGTTACTGGGTACTCCGTTATCACAAGCCTCCGCGCCTGTTGGCGTCCGTCGCTGACCAAGGCGGTCTTTAGCCTAGCAGCTTTGACGTGTTTGTCGCCGCTAGCGGATTCGGCACAGGCTCAGTTGACTGCAGTGGCGAACCAAGCGACCACCTCTGCTGCGGGCGCAACCAGCGAAGCGGCTGAGATCGATGCGAGTTGGATTTGGTCTCCAAGACTGGACGTCACTATGGCCGCCGATCAAGGCGAGGTTTACTTTCGAAAAAAGTTCACCTTGCTCAAACCAGAAAAAGCCGAGCTAATGCTGGCCGCTGGTGATGAATTTGAGTTGTTTATCAATGGCGAGATGATTGCAAATGGTCAGTCATATGGAGCGGTTACAAAATTTGATCCGACGCCCTTTCTGGAGTCGGGAACCAACCTTGTTGCTGTACGGGTGAAACACCTGGACAGTAAGCATGTCGGCTTGGCGTTAAAGATGCGAATCAAGGAAGCGGGTGAGGTGAAGTACCGAGTTCTGCGGACCGACAGCACATGGCGGAGCTACACGGCCAAAGCTTACGAGTGGCACAAAAACCGATTCAATGCCAAGAGTTGGTTAGCATCCAAAACAATTGATTTGGACGCGCGCGGCAATGCGACAATGCAGAAAGTCGCGGTCTTCGGCGGAGCTGCAAAACTAAATCGTATTGGCGGTAGCTTGGCCGTTGAAACGAACGACAATAGATTGGCAGCACCACGAAAATCGCGTGTCAAGCTCTCGTCGAAAAGTGTCACCAAGCCGGCCGCTGCAGCAGTGGCGGCCACGGTTGCCGCGGCGCCAAAAGTAAAGCCCACACCCAAGGTGAAAGAAGTAGCCAGTCAATTGGTTTCTAAGGACGGCAACGATTCAGATTTCGCTCCAGTATCCGTTGGTGAATCAGACAATGTACCACCCGCAGTACCAAAGGCTATTCCTGAGGTCAAAGTTGCGAGTAAACCTACACCGAAAGCACCCGTACAAAAGATCGCCAATGCGTCCTTGGGCATTGATGCCGACTCGGATTTTAGCGTGACTACCGTTCTTAGTAGCAAGCAGGCCGGTTCGGTAATCGCAATGGAGTTTAACGAGTACGGGCAACTGCTATTATCCAAGGAAGGTGGTCCATTGCTGATCGCCGACCTAGTGCCTCAAGCTGACGCTTCGGACAAAGCGCAGAAGCAAGTTCGAGTGTTTTGTAACGAAGTCAATTCCTGCCAGGGAATCCTGCCTCTCAACGGAGATGTTTTTGTAACGGGGGAAGGTCCTGATGGCCAAGCACTGTATCGGCTATCCGACAAAGACGGCGATGGTCAAGCTGAAATCGCGGACACGCTGTTGCGATTCACGGGTGAGCTAGGCGGGCATGGCCCACACGGTGTCACCCTTGGCCTAGACGGCATGCTTTATGTGGTTGTTGGCAACGAGAGTCGACTCAAGGGCGCCGTTTCTCGACGAAGCCCGTACCAATTTACTTATCAAGGTGACATGCAACCAAGGCCTCAGGAATCAGCAGGTCATGGGGAAAACTCTCCCGCGCCTGGAGGAACAGTGATTCGAGTTGGTATTGATGGCAGTCGACCTGAGACGTTCGCCGGCGGGATTCGCAACGCTTATGATCTAGTGTTCGACCAAAACGGTGAACTGTTCATCCACGACAGCGAAGTGGAAACCGATCGAGAAACAACTTGGTACCGACCGACGTCTGTGTACAACGTTACCGCCGGCTCTGAAATGGGATGGCGCAGCGGATGGTCAAAATTTGCCAGCCATTATCTTGATCAATCGCCTGCTGTATGTGAAACAGGTCAAGGCCACCCGACCGGGGCCGTGCTGTATCAGCATCTTACTTTCCCGAACAAATATCAGAACGCGCTCTTCTTGGCGGACTGGTCTGAAGGAAAAATTCTGACGGTGAAACCCAAACCATCTGGTGCCGGTTACGTTGGCCAAACCGAAACGTTCCTGTCGGGAAAATCGCTGAGGGTAAGCGACATGGCGGTCGGTCCTAATGGAGATCTGTACTTCTGCAATGGAGGCAGTGGCAATAGTGGCGGCGTTTACAAGGTTAGCTGGAACGGGGAGGTCCCCGAAGAAGTCATGACGTTCAAGAATGACTTGGAAAAAATCATGCGACACCCTCAGCCGCATTCCGCGTGGGCTCGGCAGAATATTGCCGAATTGCGACGCCAAATGGGCAAGGAGTGGAAAGCTTCGATCCTTGGTGTCGTCACCGAGCATCGCAATCAGCCTGAATTTCGCGTTCGCGCGATGCAGTTGTCAGTACTTTACGGTCCGCAGCTTCCAAACAGTATCTTAAAGACGCTAACTCAAGACGAGTCTGCCGCAATTCGTTCGCAAGCGGCCCAAATGTGTGGGCTTAGTCAACGCAAGGTCGATAACGATTTGCTGGTTGGAATGCTTAACGATCCTTCATCGGTGGTTCGCCGCAAAACTTGCGAAGCACTGTTGCGATCTGACTTGTCACTGAAGCCAACTCAACTGACTCATTTGCTCAAGTCCTCCGACGCAGTTGAAGCTGCAACTGCCCGTCGATTGCTAGAGCGGATCGACGCCAGTCAATGGCAGACCGAAATGGTTAACAGTCAAGACGTTCGTCTGTATCTGAATTCCTCTCTCGCATTGATGACTGCTCAACCCACCCTAGAGCGCGCCTACAGTGTTCTGGCAGAAGGCAGCTTAGCACTCGATGGATTCTTGGGCGACGAAGACTTTTTGGATTTGTTGCGAGTGTTTGAGGTGACGTTGTCGCAGGGGCAGGTTGAGCCGGAGAAGGTCCCAGCTTTTGTCCAGCGTCTTGGCGAGGAATTTCCCGCAGGAAGTCCAGACATCAATATTGAACTTGTGAAAGTTCTCTCAGGCCTGAACGCGGGTGATCTGGACGGTCGTCTCGCAACATGGTTACAGGCTCCTACTACCTCTGCTGCGGAAAAATTTCAGGCGGTGACGTATTTTCAACGATCCGCCAACACGCTTTCGAACACAACGCAGAGAGCGTTGGCTCAAGCGATGGCAGAATTGAAAGGCTATCCTGGCATTGAACCTGCCTCAATGCAGTCCGCAATTGTTCCTGCAACACCAGCTTTCGATCCTCGCAATGCGAGCTTGGAGGATGTTATTGCTGGCGGCGAGAAATGGCCCGAAGCGGTAGTCGAATCGTTTTACAAAATGCCGGACCCGCTGACTGATGAATTGGCGGTTTCTCTCAAAATACTCGACCAGAAATTGATCGGCCGTGAAGACCAAGCGGCGAAGAAGGTTCGGCTTGGAATCATTGCCTTGTTGGCTCAACACGGATCAGAGGGTTCCTTCGCATGGTTGCGAGAGTCATTTGATAACGAACCAGATCGACGCGCCGATTTAGCCATCGGACTTGCTCTCGATCCGAGCAATGAGAACTGGTCTTACTTGGTTAGTAGTTTGCCCATCGTGGATGACGAGACAGGCAAGGAGATTCTAGAGAAACTGGCGACTGTTCGTCGGCGTCCGAAGAATCCTGTTCATTATCGAGATGCAATTGAGTTGGGCTATCGATTGCAAGGCAATGGAACTGCTGCAGCTGATTTGCTGGCCCATTGGAGTGGCACTGACGTCAGCAATGGCGGCGACTCTTGGCAACAGCAGATGAGCGCTTGGAGCAAGTGGTACTCAAACGAGTTTCCAACAGCCGCTCCGATGGCCAATTTTGACGCGGCCAACGGAGGGTTTGAGAAAGTGGCCGATAGAGAAGCGATTCTCAGTACCTCAAGTAACACTGGTGGAACTTTTGTTCGGTAGGCAGCATGGCGGATGAAGATTTAATTACCAGTGACGGCCAAACGACGATCCTTGCGGTTCGCCAAATGGTTCGGACGTTCGTCGACCAACGCAATTGGAGCAAGTTTCATAGCCCCAAGAACATTAGCATGGCGTTGGCGATTGAGGCGGCCGAATTGATGGAGCATTTTCAATGGATCGATGGAGGCGAGTCTCGTTCGCCGGATCCGGACAAGAAAGTTGCCATCGGTGAAGAGTTAGCCGACGTATTGTGCTACGCGATGGCTATCGCCAATGAATTGGACATCGATGTCGCCAGCGTGATGAAGCGCAAGATGGAGCTGAATCGGGCGAAATACCCGGTGGAAGAATTTCGCGGCCGCTACGGCAAAGACGATCCGAATACGGCTGAGAAATAGTCGATTTTTGGTCAGAGGAATTACGCCCTTTTGGCACGCGAAATTTGTTTCCTAGTCTCGCCGGTCCTAGAGACGTCGAGACCCGTTCTATGAGGCAGTCAATCAACCAGATTGACAGTCGTGCGTACGCAGGCGACCATCTATCTCGGTGCCGGTTGAAGAACATCCGTGAAATGATGGAGAGATAGATGCGAGGACTAGCGCTACACTGGAAAATTCTGATCGGGATGATCGTTGGGATTCTACTTGGGCTGGCTGCAACCTCTGTTGATTCGCCGGCTCTACCTGCCAAACAATGGGTCGTCGACTGGATTAAGCCATTCGGCACGATGTTTATCAACGCGCTGAAAATGATTGCGATTCCGTTGATCGTCGCGTCGCTAATCAAGGGGGTCTCGGATCTCAAGGACTTATCTAAACTTTCCCAAATGGGGCTTCGAACACTTGGCCTGTATGTGGCCACGACGTTGATTGCTGTGACATTGGGGTTGTTGGTGGTTAATCTGGCTCGACCCGGGATGGCGATCAGCCCGCAGACGCGCGAGAATTTGGTGCAGAAGTTCTCGCAGAAAGCATCCGACAAGGAAGCGTCTGCTGAGATGCAAAAGGATAAAGGGCCGTTGTCGCCGTTGGTCGAAATGGTTCCCAGCAATGTGATTAACTCAGCCGGCGACAATGGATCGATGTTGAAGGTGATCTTCTTCGCGCTCTTTTTTGGAGTGGGAATGATCCTTGTGGATCCGGTGAAGTCGGCCCCCGTAAAACTCTTCTTCGACGGCGTCAACGAAGTCATTTTGAAGCTGATCGATTTAATCATGTTGGTCTCACCGGTTGGCGTGTTGGCGCTGTTGGCGGCGCTGGTGGTCGAATCGGAGGACCCGCAGCTACTGGTCGCGCTGCTTTACTACGGGCTGTGTGTGGTTGCCGGCTTGCTGGTGATGCTGTTGGTAGTCTATCCGTTGGCTGTGGTGACGCTGACGGGCAAGAGTTACGGGTTCTTTTTGAGAGGAATCCTACCGGCTCAAATGTTAGCGTTTTCCACCAGCTCCAGCGCGGCGACATTGCCCGTGACGATGGAGCGTGTGGAAGAGCACTTGGGCGTTGATCGTGAGGTGAGTAGCTTTGTGCTTCCCATCGGCGCCACGATCAACATGGACGGGACCAGTCTTTACCAATCAGTGGCGGCAGTCTTCATTGCTCAAGTTCTGGGAATGGATCTTACGTTGGGCGATCAGCTAACGATCGTGATGACGGCCACATTGGCATCAATCGGATCGGCTGCCGTTCCAGGAGCGGGGATGGTGATGTTGGTCGTTGTGTTGGAGGCCATCAACGTTCCGGCCTACGGATTGGCTTTGATATTCGCGATTGATCGACCGTTGGATATGTGCCGCACTGCGGTCAACGTGACGGGCGACGCTGCGGTCACTATGATCGTCGCCAAAAGCGTTGGGAAGCTGGGTGAACCGAAGGTGAAGGACTGGGATGATAACTATCCAAAGAAGTAGTTTTTAGTCTTCGGCGTGAAACGTGCCGGAGGCCTATCCTAAGGTTTATTGACGACCTTGGGAGACTTGCGGTTCGGATAACACGTGCGGCAAAGCTGACAAACCATTCCGTTGCAACCGCGCGCTGTGCAAAACTCGCGGCCGTAGAAGATGATTTGTAAATGCAGATCGTTCCAAGATTCCTCAGGAAATAGCTTTTTCAGATCGGCTTCGGTTTGTTTGACGTTCTTGCCGTTTGTCAGCCCCCAGCGCTGCGCGAGTCGGTGGATGTGCGTATCGACAGGGAACGCTGGAACGTCGAAGGCCTGAGCCATCACGACGCTGGCCGTTTTGTGCCCAACGCCCGGTAGACTTTCGAGCGCTTCGAAATCTGCAGGAACCTTGCCACCATACTGCTCGACAAGAATCACTGAGAGTCCAGCAATAGCCTTGGATTTTTTTGGCGAGAGACCGCAGGGGCGAACGATCTCAAGGATCTTCTCAACTGGTACGCGCGTCATTTTCTTTGCGGAATCAGCCAACTTGAACAGCGCGGGCGTGACTTGGTTAACGCGTTCGTCGGTACATTGTGCCGACAGCAGTACTGCGACCAAAAGCGTAAACGGATTGGTATGATCTAACGGGACTGGAGGGTCGGGGTACAGTTCCGCCAAACGATCTTGAACGATTTGCGCGCGTTGCGAACGTTTCACGGCGACCTACGAATCTGAAGATTTTTCAGTTTTATCAGGTCCATCAGCTGCCTTCTCTTGGTCGGAATCGCTGGCGTCAGCATCGACCTCTTTAGCCTCTTCTGATTTCCCTTGCGAATCCTTTGACTTATCACCAGTAGCATCATCGCTACTGGATTTATTAGCGCTTTCAGATTCGTCGGATTTGGTCTCTTTGTCTTCGTCCGCATCGTCATCTTGCTTCGCCGCTTCCATCTTCGGATCGTCTTCGTCAAACGACTTGGATTCCTGCGTCACCGGTGGCAGTTCAGGTTCATCAACTTCTTCGGGTTCGCCAACCTTGCGTGGACGGTACTTGTGATCGCGTTTACGGATAACGGTGGCCGATTCAATATAGTCAGGACTCGCATTGGGTACTGCCGTTGATTGCCCGTTGATCTCGATCTGTGTGCGTACGATTCGGTCAACAATTTCGTGGCCATCGATGACTCGACCGAAGACGGTGTGTTTGCCATCGAGATGAGTCGTGCGGTTGAAAGTGATAAAGAATTGGCTGCTCCCTGAATTGGGTGCCCCCGTGTTCGCCATACTCAATACGCCAGTGAAGTGCGGTCGTGTATCTGGATTTTTGTGCTCATCGTAAATCAAATAGCCGGGATCGTCGTCGCCTTCGTCATCTTTCTTCGGGCCGCCCACTTGAGCCATGAAGTTATCGATGACCCGATGAAATAATGATTTTGAGTAGAAACCACTTTCCACGAGGCTGATGAAATTACCAACGGTTTGAGGTGCCTCGTTCTCATACAGCTCAACGGTGATGTCGCCCTTGTTGGTTTTGAGCAGGACTTGAGGAAGATCGTTGGCCTTGTGTGCGCGTTGGCGAATTAAAACTTCATCGAAGATCTCACGGGCCTCGAGAGAGATGCGCTCTGCCCGAGCGGCATAGTTGAAATAGGCCTTGTTCACGCCAGCCTTAATCAATCGATCGCAAGAGCGGAGTACTTTTCCATCGCGACCGGCATCCGCGTCGTTGAGTAAAATGCCCATTACAGTACGTATGTTACTTTGATCCGATGGATCCTTCTCGACGGCTTCAAGGCAAGCGTCGTGGAGTGATGAAATCACTTCGTTGGCGTCCAAGAGTGCTTCAGAATAGTCCTTCTGCATGCTGTCAAGGTTGCCCTCGCCAGAGTCTAGTTTCTCTTTCAATGTGCTCATTGTCGTGTTGAGAGTATCGAGCTGCTTTTGAAGTTCTGCTATTTCTTGGCCAGTGGCCTGTGCGGCGACGGGCATTGCCGTTGCAACCACTAAGACGACTGTCAGCATGACAGCCAAACGGCGTACTAGAACAATTGAGCGAAAATTAATAACTGGAGCAGCTTGCGAGAGATTAGGTATCATTTTTTTGAAACTGTAACTGGATTTTGACTGAGCAATGGCTAGTCTTCACCAGCCACTATTGAATCGGAAAAATGGGAATGAGGCAATCTAACTGGCGTCTGTCCAAGCTGAAATGCAATCAACGCTGTAGTGGGATTTGCTAAAAATTCCTTGCAGTTGAGTTCTGGCGAATCCCACTAGAAGTCAAATCCGCTCCGACGATCCACAAGGTCGCAGGTTGGACGTCCGTTTTGGGCCGGCTACGACGTTGGTTAGTTTTGCGTTCCACCTTGGGGCAACAGGTCGAAAGAGCTGGACTCGTCGACGCGTCCTCCGGTCTGTATGACTGGTGTTGCCTTGGCCGACGACGGTTTGGCTAAGGTCGTAGAGGTGCTCGGTTTGTAGTCGTGAGCTCTTTTGTTTTTGATCGTGACTTTAATGATTTTGGAAGCTTCGGCTAGGTTGACATTGAATCGATTGGCGTCAACCGTTTTCAAGCGGTAGACAATTTCCAGGGCATCTTCAGGCGTGGTTTCTCCTTCAACGGTCTCTTTGAAATCTACGACCCTACCAAAGACAGTGTGTTGTCCGTTGAAATCTAGATTGGGTTGATGACAGATCTGAAAAACGGAGCTGGTCGTTTGTCCGTCTGCGCTGACCATCGAGACCGAGCCAGCGAAGTGCTTTCGCGCTTTTTCTTTTTGAGCTTCCGACGAGATTGTATCGTTGGCGGGGCCTCGCGTTTCCCGAGACCACCCAACCCGCGCGAATTTTGCGGGACGAACCCAATGGAACGGCAAACCATCGTAGAAACCACTTTCGGCCCGCGCGATAAAGTCGTACACGGTTAACGTTGCCTGATTCTCAAATAATTCGATGATAAATTTTCCTTCTGAGGTTTCCACGACCGCGTAGGGCAAATCTCCAGTCGCGGTTTCCAGTCGGCGAATCAACAGCTCGTCCTGCCATGCCTGACTTGTCTCCTCGAGTACCTCGTAGTATGAATCTTTCACCGGGCCAAACTCTTCGAGCCTGTCCAGAATCAGACTTGCCTGTTCAAACTCATGATTCGCGTAGCAGGCCTTAAAAGCCTTCATGAGTATTTGCCAAGGAAGACGCTCTTGGTCCAGAATCAACTTCGAAATCTCCATTGCTGTTTTGGGATCAAACTTTGAATCGGGAGTTGCCGGCGCAAGGGAATCAGAAAGTTTGGCTACCACGATGTTGCTCGATATTCTTTCCCGCATTGGAGCCAGTCGAAAAACCTTAATGCCTTGTTCGGTCATCTGGCGTTTGAGAACTTTTCCTTGCTCTTTCGCAACGTCAATTTGCTTTTGCTTCTCCATTTGGGCATTGTCGAATCCAATAGGCATCTCGCGAAACAACTGGTCGATTCGTTTGCGATTGTCGGCGATTTTGTTTCGGATGACCATCATTTCATTGATAGCAGCTTGGGCTTGTGGGCTGAGCGGTTCCTCGGTGTCTTCCACGTCGAGCGCCTCGCGATTTTGCCGGGAACGACTGCTCGAACCTCGGGCACGGGTACTACTACCGTTTCGTGTAGAAGAAGCATCGCGTGCAGAGGGACGGGTGGACGATCCCGAGCGCGATGATCGGCGGTTGGACTGCGCTAGTGAATCGCCCACAACCAACAAAACAATCACAACTGCAATGGCAAACAGCGGGACTTCAGAATAGTTTTTCATGGCAAACTCAAATAACAAAATTAGATAAATACATGGGGCGAGTCATGTAACAAGGCGCCTGATTGCGGATCAGAAACAGGCAATATAATGGATTGGAAAATTAATTCGGTCGAACTTCTTTGCTTTGCTCTCGCGCCTTGGTCGGTTTGTAGACGTGGTCACGTTTGCGGAGTACTTTGGCGGACAGGATTTTGTCGGGAAGCGCAGAATCAACTGGCTCTTCCTCATTCGTTTCACTCAACTTGTGTGTCAATGCAATTCTCTGATAAGTAGCAGCGCCTTCAATGACGGTGCCGAACACGGTGTGTTTACCGTCAAGAAACGGAGTGGGTGCAAGATTAATGAAGAACTGAGCTTGTCCTGAATTGGGTTTGCCAGTGTTGGCCATGCTGAGTGAACCGGAAAAATGACGTCGGAAGTTTGCATTTTTGAATTCGTCGTTGATCGTATAACCAATTCTCTTCACTGAGTTGTTTTCCGAAAAACCTCCGCACTGCGCCATGAAATTGGGGATGACCCTGTGGAAGAGTGTGTTGTCGTAGTGCCCCGACTCGACAAGAGAGATGAAGTTGGCAACCGTTTCTGGTGCCTCGTTCTCGAACAATTCAACCACCATTTTTCCGCTGGAAGTCACTATCTCTACGCGGGGCAAGTCATCGGCCTGTTTTTCTTTCTCGCGGATCTGCAACTCTTGTTGATAATCGCCAATTAGGCGAGGTAAAAACAGTAGCAAGTTGCGGTCTTTGTCCTCGAACACCCCGATTCTTTTCGGTCCGATGCTGTTCAACAAATCGTGCGCTTGGCGAAATCGGTTGGTTTTAAGATAGATCATCCCCAGTTCCTTTTTTAGCTGAACGTCATCGGGGTTTTCTGCGATCATTTTTTCATAGGCGAAGTGCAAATCTTGTAGCTGGTTGGATGAGTACATGTCTTTTGCAACGGCTTCTATGATGGACGCCAAAGATTCCGGTTGCGGCGAATCACTTCCATAAATACGACAAGCGGTCGCTCTGAAATCCGCCAGCGTATGATTTGTTTTTTCTTTGCCCGCTCGCCACTTATCCTTCCAATCGTAGGATTCCTCCAATCCATTGACGTAGAACTGCATGCTTGCTTCGTAGGCGTCTGCGACGCTGCCGTAAAGCTGATCGATCAAATGGTCGTATTTGGCTAGATCATCATCCGATGTGATTGACTGAGGGAGAGACGCAAACGTCTTTTCAGACAGCTCCTGCCCTTGAATCGTGGCAGGAAACAGACAGGCTAAGATGGTGAAAAGCAAACAAGTCCGCTTGCAAGTCAACTTCGATAGCGCACCCAGTAGCACGCCAAATACTAGTTTGGCTGACGTTTCGGATGGAAGCGCGGCTGGGTTCGGTACAGGGAACAAGGAATTACGAGTTTTGGTAGATGGTATGATTTTTATTGAGACAGGCGGCTTTGCAAAGATGAGGTATTCGGTGTTTCAAAAGAACCGGCGACTGTCAAGAATGATCTTGGTAACTCATAATATAGCCAGCTACTGCTTTATTTAAATGAGAACTGACCACAAAGTAAGACAATGCCGAAATTCCGTCGGGGGAAAAATCTGAAAGATTGGAAAAGTCAACGCCCAGCGGCCGACGAGGGCAAGTTACGTATTGTAGGGGGAAGATTCCGAGGGCGGCAAATTTCCTATTCGGGCGACCTAATCACGCGACCAATGAAGGACAATATTCGAGAGGCCGTTTTCAATCTGGTAGGTGGCTACATCAAAGGGAAGGCGGCGTTCGACCTCTTCGCCGGTACCGGTGCCATGGGACTGGAGGCGATCAGCCGCGGAGCTTCTCAAGCTACGTTTGTCGAAAGACACTTTCCCACAGTTAAAATTATTGAAGACAATGCCCGGTCTTTGGATGAAAGCCTGAACGTCAAAGTCAGTGCGGGAGACTCATTTTTCTGGTGTCGGCAATTCCTCAAACAACCGGACACTTGGCCAACGGAGCCGTGGTTTGTGATGTGCTGTCCGCCCTACGATTTTTACGTCGATCGCTGGGATGAGTTGAGTACTATGATCGGTGGTATGGTCGAAGCCGCGCCATCGGAGAGTGTGTTTTTGGTGGAGTCTGATAACCGATTTGACCCGTTGCAGTTGCCTCAGAGTGAGGGGTGGGAAGTAAGGCACTACACACCTGCGCGGGTCGCCGTTCTAAAAAAAGGCTTTCCTCAGTGGGGCGATAGTGAAATGGAGCAAAGCGATGGAAGCTGAAGTGAAACTTGACGGGCAACGTTTCCGAGTTGACCTGACGGACGGTAAATCGATTGCTAGAACCATTTACGTGGCTGCGACTAAAGCAACTTTGGACATAGGTGCGATAGCCGTCCAATCAAAGACCTATCGAGATGGAGATTTTGTTGGCGATATGTCAGTCGGCGGGGCGTGCAACGTGAGCGTTCTGAAGATCAACCCGCACTGCTGTGGTACCCACACCGAAACGCTGATGCATGTGATGCCGACCGAGACGTCGGCCGCTCTTCCAACGATTGATATGGTTGCCCCGAAGGGATTGCAGCTGTCGCTTGTGCTGACGCTGAAGACTTGCTCTCTTCCAGAAGCAAGGGCCTGCGATGAACGCTTTACTGAACATGCTGGCTCTGACGATCGCTTGGTGTCGGCTGCGGCCCTCCGCGCTGCACTGGCCGGCGCAGCGCAGTGTATGCCGCGCGGCTACACGGCGTGGGATTCGGCGAAGAAGGAATCTTTGGGGAAATCGTTGGTCATCCGCATCGCTGAAGATGACCCGGCAACTGTTACTTCTCCGTGGTCGTTTGGATCGGATGTGCCGCCGTACTTTACCTCCAATGCAATCGAACTATTGAATGAGCAGAGTGTGGAGCATTTGCTAGTAGAGTTTCCCTCTATCGATCGGTTGGATGATGGGGGGCGATTGACGAACCATCATAAGTTTTGGAACATCGATCAAGAGTCGAAAAATCTGGTGGAGGCATGGCCTTCGAAAACGATTACCGAAATGATTGAAATTTCATCTTCGATCGATGACGGCTTGTATCTGCTTTCCATTCAGGCGCCGCCAGTCCGCACCGATGCCATGCTCAGTCGACCCGTGTTGTTCCAACTTTTCGAGTAAGCGGCCTTTTGCCTCCGGGTATTCTTCGTTTCGAGGCGATTCGCAACGGGGCGGTATCCCACGCAAAGTCGGCCGTTTTTGTCTTCGTAAACCGGACAATTCAGTGATACCGGCAAAGCTTATCAGTCAATCATCGCTGCTAGCAAAATAGAGCGCGCGTTTGTGATTTCTCCGTCGAGTCCACTGGAAAATCACACCGATGAAATAATTGTTAAGACGACTGCACTTCCTAAATAGTCGAAGAACACGGGATGTTTTTCTTCGACCCGTCTAAGCCAGCATACTTGCTCGCAAAACAATTCCGCCCAATCAATCACACGCTCGCAACAAGCCGTTTATGCTGTTACCGATAGGTAGTCATTCCAATCACAAAATGCCGCGACGGGGTATTTTGATTCTGACCATCTTGATGCTGACCAATTGGTTGTCGTTGAACTTGGCAGCGACTTCGTGGGCCAGTCCGCTACCGCAGATGTCAAAAGCCGCGCTGGTCCATCCACCCGTTCGAGTAGAATCAAAAATTCTGTTGGTGAACGCTGAAGAGGACGAACCTTCGTCAATCGCTCAAGCTGGGAAGTTAGTAACAGGGCCTACTAAACGTTCCAAAGCTTCTAAGACCGGATGGGTGAAGCCAGTTGACATCGTTGCTAGGCTCTCCGTTTTGGAGACGATTGGTGTGACGCGGCAGTGGTCTGAAGAGACGAAACAACTGGTCGAACTGTTACTTGCGGAGAAGAGAATAAGCTCGAGTAAGAGCGGAGTACTGCTAGAGCAGTTTTCTCAGAAGCTGGTGGAACTTGACCAGATCATTGCTGTTGTCAGCCAGCGCTTTCCCGATCTTCCCGAGGCGCTAAGACTGACCAGTGAGCTGCGGCGGCTAAAGTATGACGTTTCTAAACGCCTAGCAATTTGGAAAGCCTTACATCAGCTATATCCTGCCGAACTGGCCACTGCTTCTCCATTCAAGTTAGTTTCGGGAACCCGGATTTCGTTTGATCAGTTCGATGACGGCTGGAAGGAATTTCTCAAGCTCACCGAGGTCGAGAAATCATTCAGCGCCATGAAACCCAATAGTGAGTCGCAACGGGATGCGGCTCGGGGATCGCTTATCAGATTGTATTCTCCCACGCTCGATATGTCGCAAAACACATACATCCATCAGATGATGGGCGCTGCCGACATCGAGTTGTTGAAGGACGCTGCCTCCGGTCCTGTGGATCATTATCGCTTGCTCAAAGCAATCGAAAAATTCGAACATAAACCTTCCGGCTTGGCGGCTCACTATATCAACGACCAATTCCAAAATTTGTTGTGGTCCAATCACCCGCGAGATCAGCAGGCTGCACAAGAAATTCAAACGCATTATCGCAACGCCAATATTCGCCTAACGGTGTCTGATAGGATGCTCAACCGTTTGATTCCGTCGTCACCATCGGTTCACGAACCTGTCAACGAGCGTGTCCTTGGCGCTGACGTCAACGGACATTCGCAAATTCAAAATTCACTTTCGGTTCAACTGGTTCCTGATCCAGCGCGTTTGCACTTGGAACTGAAGACTGCCGGTCGAGTCGATTCGGATACCGTCGCGACCAAGAGCGGATTCGAAGTGCGGAATTCAGGTCTGGCAAGATTCCAAGGATTCAAACGTTTTGCCATCGATCGTCTCGGGAATCTGGACGGTCAGAGTTCCGTTGCTCATGCCAATGCCAACAACCGTTTGGTGGGGATTCGTTCTAAGCTGGACCCATTTCCGGTAGTCAATTGGGTCGCCCGTCGGATTGCTCGAAAACAAGTTGCTGACCAAGCCCCGCGGGCAAAAATGTTGTTAGAGGAAAAGGTTGAAGACTCTGCACGGCAGCAACTGGAGGAGGGCGTTCAAGAAAAAGTTACCATGATGCAAGCCTATCTGAAAACTAACCTGCTTAATCCTCTGGTTGCGATGGATCTTGATCCTGAAGCTTTGGAGACGGCAACAACTCCTCACCGCCTTGTGATGCGATACCGACTGGCCGGTCTGGACCAAATGGCGGCGAATTCTCCTCGCCCTGTTGACGCGGAAAGCGACTATATGGGTGTTCAAGTTCACCAGTCACTGCTGAATAATATGATCCAGCGAATCGACATCTCGGCTGGCTCCTTTACGCCTGATACTTTGATGACACACTTGGCGGATGTGATAGGGTTCAATCCCAATGCGACTCAGACCGATGACAAACATGACGCCTCGTTCGTATTCGCCAAACACGATCCGATCCGGATTGACTTGCAAGAAGGCAAAGTCCGCATTGAGCTGAATCTGAAATCATTGAAGGTAGGGAAGAAAGGTAAGACATGGCGAAACATCACAATCGCCTCAACTTACACGCCTGAAGTGATCGGTTCTCAAATTCATCTGGCTCAGTTCAGCCCCATCGAAGTGAAAGGCCGACGGTTTCGCTTGGGTGACCAGATCGCTGTCAGGGCGATATTCACGGTGGTGTTACCAAAGGAATACACATTCCAAACCATACCGGCCCAATTGCAGCAAAATCTCAACGGTTACACACTGGTAATCGAACAACTCAATATTGCCGATGGCTGGGCCGGAGTGACCTACTCCGAGATGCCGGCCTACTCTGAGATGTCCACGCAATACATTCCGGTCGAGAACTTTCACGATGTCTCAAGGAATGCTGAGTATGAGTACCAGTATTGAGTAAGTCGTTGTCTATCTAACGGGTTTCCAAGCCGGTCGTCGGTAGTAGTCGTCGCTACTCTCTTGAGACGATCGTGTGCTCCGGATGGGCTGTGTCTCAACGGATGCGGATTGTGTGGACTCGCCGTACGAACGTCGTCTCGCCTGCCCTTTGTACCAGTCTCCCGACGAGTAATTGTTTGTTTCTTCGGCAGCTGAATAGTCCTGTGCTATTGCAGGTGGATCAATGGTGGCTGAGTCAGTGGTTTCGATGACGTTACCCGATTCGGTTTCGTAGCGCACGTAGACGGTCAAATTGGCGTTGTTTGGAGGACCGTCGGTCCACGGTAAGTTGAGTAACAAACCTCGGTTGTTAAATTCATCCCTTGCGAAAAACAACTCGGTTTCGCTGCGAACGAATTCCCAGTACCCAACCTGCTGTTGTCCCTGCGCGGCGGCAGGATCGACAACGCTGATCGTCAAGTTCCCGGCTTGCTCGATGACGCTTCCATCGGCCGTCATGGGTTGTAAGAGAAGCTTCAATTCATCATCTCCTGCAATACCGTCAGTGTTCTCTCCGCGACTAACAGAAGGATTGATTTGAATTTTTGAAACCTGAGTGGCTGATTTGGACGAAGCGGCGAATTCGGCTTTCATACGAAGGGCATCGGGATCGAGAATAGAAATGCCGTCAAATTCATCGATGATTGATTCCTTTGAAGGCGAATCAGGTGACGGTAATGGTTCCGAACGGTCATAAAGATCTTTCGGTAATCCACTTTCATCACCTGAGTCAATTTGATCGAGTGCCGGTGATGCTTCAACAGCGCTGCCAGACCGAGTCGAGCTTCCACTGGGCAGTGGCGAGGCAAGCGTCGGAGTGGCGGGAGTCGGTGCGCCATAGATGACTTGACTGCTGGGGGAGGCGGATTGATACCCGGGCGACTGATCGTAGTAAGTGATTTCCGGTGTGGCTTGGTACGACGACGAGCCTTGGTCTATGATCACGCCAGATCCTACTGGCAGACCAGAGTCGACGATAACTGCATTTTCATATCCAGATGCTACAGATGCAGTACCGTCAATGATTGTTGATCCCTCGGACTGCGCCAGAAGAGAATAGTATTTGTCTTCTAAGTCCAAATACTCGGCGCGCAATAGCGCCGTTTCTCGCCGGCAGCGCAAGTCGGAATTACATCCAACTGGAAGTAGAATGGTGACAATCAACAGTATTGCAAATGAAATCCGCATATCGACTCTGCTTTTTCGGTAGTGAGAGAGTCGTCTTTAGCGAATTTTACCCCGATGGGGCAAGACCATTTGTTCAGTATCACAGTAAACTGATGCGTGAGCCAGATCTTGGCGGCGGCCTAGACAGCGCGGATTTGCTCTCGTCCCTCAAAAGTTGCACGCATCCTCGCTCAAAGGTCGATGGCTACGAAAAAAGGCACGTTTCCTTGTGAAAACGCGCCATCTATGAATCATGAAGTTTGTGCAGTCAATACTGCTATCAACCTTCGGTGGTTTCCGAAACACTAGTCACCACTCGGTCGATCAGGTTGTAATCAAGTGCTTCCTGGGCCGTCATAAAATTGTCACGGTCGGTTCCATCTTCGATTTCGGCAAGCGTTTTTCCGGTGTGGTTGACCAATAGATTATTCAAACGCTCTTTGACTCGTCGCAATTCCTTGCGGTGGATCATGATCTCTTCTGCGGTGCCCTGCATGCCAGCCAGCGGTTGGTGGATCATGATACTGGCGTTGGGCAAAGCGAAGCGCTTTCCTTTAGCGCCAGCAGTTAGCAACATCGCACCCATCGAGGCGGCTTGCCCCATGCAGTAGGTTGCCACGTCGCAGCTGAGAAATTGCATCGTGTCGTAGATCGCCAGACCGGCGGTCACACTGCCTCCAGGGCTGTTGATGTATAAGTTGATGTCTTTCTTGCCGTCTTCGGATTGCAGAAACAACATTTGGGCAACCAGTGAGTTGGCGAGATCCGCCGTGACTTGCTGTCCCAGAAAAATGATCCGATCCTTCAGCAAGCGGCTGTAAATGTCGTAGACGCGTTCGTCTCGGCCAGTATTGTCGACTACGTAGGGAACGTATGCCATTGAAAAACTCCGTATGAAAATGATCCTTCAGGATCGTCGTATTTAATGTAAGACCTTACTTGGCCGATTGCACAATTCCAGTATCGGCCCGAATGCGCGAATGACTATTCGTCTTCCTCATCGCGCTCCGGCTTGGACGTCAACTGATCGACCAAACCGTACTCTTTGGCTTGTTCGGCAGTCAGGAAAAAGTCACGGGCGGTGTCTTTTTCGATTTGAGAAACATCCTGCCCAGTGTGTTTGGCCAGCACATCATTGAGTACGGCTCGGTTTCGCAAAATCTCGTCAGCTTGAATTTCGATATCGCTGACCTGTCCACTAACACCGCCATGGGGTTGGTGAATCATCACGCGCGAGTGCGGCAAGCAATAGCGTTTACCTTTTGTGCCGCCAGCCAACAGAACAGCTCCACCACTGGCGGCTTGGCCGACGCAGTATGTTGCAACCGGGCAGGAGATAATTTGCATCACGTCGTAGATCGCCAACGTCGCGATCACGTCGCCGCCGGGCGAATTCAGATAGAAGTTGATGTCCTTCTTTTTGTTTTCGCTTTGTAGATACAGCAACTTCATGATCAGATCGTTGGCGTTACCGGTGTGGATCTCACCTTGGAGAAACACAATTCGGTTTTCCAACAACATATCGCCCAGCGTCATGGTGCGTTGTCGCTGGTACGACGAATATGCATGTGAGTTTTGCATCTGTCCCAATTGGCTCATCGGATCTGATCCGGCCATGGCATCGAAATTGTTCATCGCGGGCCCTG
>CAZDBE010000012.1:0-12183 GCA_964503675.1 uncultured Pirellulaceae bacterium
CTGAATCTGTTTCACGGCGAGAATGTTAACAAATCCGATGAGGAATGCCAAGCAGCTTAAACCTATTTTGAACCACAATGCCTCTCGAATAGTCGTCGCATCGGCCAGCGCACGGGCGCTTGCCGCCTCCAGTCTCCGAGCGGGCCGCGCTGTATCTACGATTGACCTGTTTGCCGACGCAGATACCGCCGCGATATGTAGGCAGTCCAATCGTCATCTTCGGTCCGATCAGGCTCCGAATTTCGCATGGCAGTGCGAGAGCATGGATCAAATTTTAGAAAGGGTCGAACAGCTGCTTGCCGACCCAGACTTTCAGGACCACTCTGGCTCACCCACTATTTTGCTCGGAGGAGGCCTCGAAAACTCTTTTAGAGATCACGCCGCTTCGCACAAGCTGATAGAGCAATGCGCCTCCACTGCCTTCTCCGAGACAGGACGCTGGCAACATGTAAACGATTTTTGCCTTGGGAGTTCTGTCCGGTTCCCTTCCACTACGCGGAAATTGAACGCCCACCAGGCGAAGGAGCGATGGCTGGTAAAAACGGACTTTTCAAGCGGCGGTCTTGGAGTTCAGTTTGCGCAGCCGAATACCACACTTGAATCCGACCAGTACTTTCAAAAGCATATCGATGGATTATCGATTAGCGCCTGCTATGTCGCGGCATCCGTGGTTGATGGTGAGGAATTTCCAGATGTTGAAATGCTGGGGATTTGCGAACCTGTTTCCTCATCTGGTTTGGAGGCCAATGGTCGACCGCCCAACCAGTCGTTTCCGTTTCAGTATGCAGGTTCGATTGGTCCAATCAACCTCTCTCGTTTTGCGGATCCGATACTAGCCGAATTCAAACGTGTTGGAATTCTAGTCGCCAATCGCTTTGGGCTTTGCGGAGTCTTTGGGATCGATTTTATCCTTGAGCAAGACAGGCTTTGGCTGCTGGAGATCAACCCGCGTATTACAGCGTCGGCAGAATTGATCGAGTACGCGGCCAGAGAGACAATGCCTGATTTTTCAATCGTTCAGTTGCACCTTGACGCGCTCTCGCCAGAACGAGATGAAGAGTTTTCCTTATTTGAAGCTTGCCAGAGGGCTAACACACACGATCGGATCTATGCCAATCGAATTGTATATCGTCATCACGAGGCAACTCGAACGTTACGTATGACGCGTTTGCACATTGAGGGATTAAAGAAGCAATTTACCCATTTCACCGGTGAATGTGACCAATCTCCAGAGTTGGGGGCGGCCTTTATCACTGACTTGCCAAAGCCCAAAACAGAAATTGCGGCAGGGCACCCGATTTTGACTCTACATGTTTCAGCTGATTCTCAATCCGAGGCAGGCCAAGCTCTAGCACGAGCGTTTAGGAAGCTTGAAAGATTGTTGGGAGAACGGCTTTCCTAACGAGAATCGCTTGGCGACGCGATCTATCAAAAAACGCCCGGCAGATCGATCTGCCGGGCGTCTGCTTATTTTGCCAGTGACTGGCGAGTAGCTTCCAGGGCTCTTCTGACGAAGATAGAAAGGGTGGTTTTGGCGGGAAGGAGGTTTTGTTGCAGAAGCTAAATCGAGGATTGCATCATTGGCTTTAAAGTAAAGCACTTGATCAGATGTCTCGTAAATGAACAAGTGCCACGACTTGGGATCCTAATTGCTGTGCGAAATACGCGTAGGGGCCACGTGGACAAGTTCGAAAAAAAGCAGCAGAATAACGCGTGTTCCATACAGTTTTGGATGCCTTGGCCTCAATTTGGGGGGCTATGTTAGTCAACTAACCAAATTTGAAAGGTAAACATACTAATGAGCCAACCAACTTTCTCCGGTTTCCCCAAGGCGCTGTTCGAGTTTTTTGATGAATTAGTGGACAACAACAACCGAGACTGGTTTGCAGAAAACAAACCCCGTTACCTTTCCGATGTCGTTGATCCCTCCTTGGATTTCATTCGTGCGATGGAGAAACCGCTGAAAAAGATCAGTCCGTATTTTGTTGCCGTTCCCAAGCGTAGCGGTGGTTCCATGATGCGGATTTATAGAGACACGCGTTTTTCCAAGAACAAGACGCCTTACAAAACCAACCTCGGCATTCACTTTCGTCATGAGTCAGGGAAGGACGTCCACGCGCCCGGGTTCTATTTTCATGTTGAACCTGAACAAGTCATGCTGGGCGCTGGGATCTGGAGGCCAGAATCCCACTCCCTGAGTCAAATCCGGGCGACGATTGACGAGTATCAGGCGCGTTGGAAACGTATCAAGTCAAAGAAAGCAATGCGTGAAACGTTCGAATTGACCGGTGACACATTGATTCGGCCTCCGCGCGGCTACGATAAAGAACATCCGCTGTTGGAGGATTTGAAGCGCAAGGACTTTTGCGTTACAGCAACCTTAAAACGTAAAGATCTTCGGTCGCCAAAAATTGTTGATGTCGTGGCAGATCATTTTAAAACGGCGATGCCATTGGTCAGGTTTCTCTGCGACGCACTGCATCTCCCATCATGACAACTCGATAGAAATGGACCGCATCTAACATCATGACGCCCTCAGATGAAGTATTACCGACGAAGAACGTTCCCAAAAATCAGCGAACAATGAGTCAATCGAAAAATATTCTCTCGATCTCGAAATTGATACTATGTGTGTCGATCCCAGCGTGGTTATTGATCGTAGGATTGATGCTGTGGTTTGAGCCGACACTTGTTTATCCCGGAGCACCAATAACGCGCGGGGACTACGACCCAGATTTCGAGTTTGAGGACGTCTATTTTGAGTCTGCCGATGGCACCAAACTACACGGTTGGATGTTACCTGCGGTTGATAGTCAGCGCTACGTTTTGTTCTGCCATGGCAACGGCGAGAATGTCGCGATGGCCAGTGGGTACGTGGCTCGGGAAATAGGGCAGTCGTTGAACGCCAATGTGTTTGTGTTCGATTATCGCGGATACGGAAAAAGCGCGGGGTCACCAACAGAGAAAGGCGTGCTGGAGGACACCCATGCCGCAATGCAATGGCTGTGCAAGAGGTTCGAGATTAAGCCAACAGATGTTATTGTCGATGGTTTTTCGATCGGTGGTGGTGCGGCGACTGATGTGGCCACAAGTCTCGGTTGCCGAGGTTTGATCTTGCAGCGAACCTTCAGTTCATTACCTGATGTCGCAGCAAGTAAGTTTCCTTTCCTGCCGGCTCGCTCCATGATGCAGAACCGTTTCGACTCGGCGAAGAAGATCTTGGCCTACCATGGACCGCTGCTGCAGTCACACGGTGAGCAAGACCAAGTTGTCCCGTTCAAGTTTGGAAGGCGACTACATGAGGCATGCCCTGCTGAAGACAAGATTTTCTTTTCAAAGCGGGACATGGATCACTTTTCGTCCCTTGATGAAGAGTTTTTGGAGTTAGTCCGCCAATTTGGCGACCGTTGTTACGGTGAATGAAGCAATGGTCGGGATACGTTCTTTTCCGAAAGTCCGGGGGGGATTCTCCGTGAACTCTTACGGGACTTCGTAATGCTTAATCGGAGTGACAGGACGAAGCATCCGAACGTTGAGCTTACTTTCGCTTCGATCGGTTTCGAAGCCGACTTGACCTGCTCTCTTGAGGGGCCTTTGGCTTGCTCGCTTGACGAGTTTTCTCAGCTTGCCGAGCTGTGTTCTGTTGAGCTTTTTGCCTGGCCTTGCGAGCAGCGGAATCTCGTTGGGCTTGTTGTTGCTGTCGAGCACGCTGAGACGCTTGCTGACGATCGCGGTCCTGTTGTATGCGGCGCGCCTTATCTTGCTGTGCCTTGCGTGCCGCATCTTGTTGGGCTTTGCGAGCCTGATCCTGTTGGGCGCGTCTTGCTTGTTGCTGTTGTGCTCTGCGGGCTGATTCTTGCTGAGCCTGTCGAGCAGCTTGCTCACGCTGCTTGATCGATGGGATGTTCTGCATCCGCATCTTGCCGCTGGTGTTCCCTGTAATACTAACGCGCGAGCCCTGTTGTTGAGCCCGGCGAACGTTGTTTTGCTGAATACGGCGCGCCTGTTCCTGCTGCGCTCTGCGAGCGGAATCTTGCTGCGATTTTCTCGCAGCGCTTTTGCGGGCAGCCTCTTGTTGCGAGCGACGAGCACTCTCCTGTTGAGTTTGTCTTTCCCGTTCTTTCTGAGACCGCCTTGCTCGCTCCTGCTGCGCTCGAAGAGCCTGATCAAACTTAGACGGCTGAACTGAGCGAGATGAACTATTCAAGGATTTGGTGTCGCGTTTTCGCTGGCTATTTGATCGCTGCGCATTTGATCCCAGTTGATTGGATCGATGCGCATTGACTGCCGCGTGACGCGATTTGTCTCGGCCGGTTCTTGAACGTTCCCGCTCAAGGTCCCTCGTCGACGGTCTGCTTTGAAGTTGATTTTTACCTGCAGAACTCATGGCAACTCTGCTTTGCCCCGTGTGTTCTCGACGCTGACGCTTCTGCTGCAGCTCCGCCAGCTGCTCTTGCCTGCGAAGATTGTTGCGCAATTCATTAGCCGCAACTTTGTGGTGCTTCTTGGAGGCATGTCCTTTTTGACCGGGTTGACCTCGGAAGTCTGATGTTTGTCTGCGGTGGCCTTGGCCATGCTTGTGAAAGTCTTTGTAAGCACTGACGTAGCTTGATCTGAGTACGTAGTCCTTGCCATGACCGCGACCGCTAGGCCTTTTCTCAAAGTTCCGCGCGTGTTTGTACTGGGCCGTGTAAGTTGGACGTGGGCGGTAGTCGCGGTTGTTGATGTAAAAGCCGTGTTGACGAGCCAGATACTGGACGACGTTGTAGCGGCTGTCGAAAGATGATCGGCGACAGCTGTAGTAGGTCAGCAGCGGATCATAGTTGCGAAAATGGCTAGTGTAAGAGACCCACGGACGGTAGCCGATGTTGTTGAAGTTTGACGCATACCAGTCACCATAGAAGTAATGACCGCAACCTGGACGAACGAATAGGTGCGTCATGAAATCAACGTTTAGATTGATTGCGTACGACGGACGGTAACTGTAGTTGCTGGCAAGGTAGACTGGCCGACTGAAGTGAATTGGAGCGAAACATGTGCCGCGATTCTCGAGCTCGTAATCCCAGTAACCAGTTTGATAGACGCAGCCATTAGGAGTCCAGATGTAACGCGCTGGTACCCAGATGAAGTTCTCCACCACTGGCTGCCAGTAGCCAGACAACCACTGGTATCTGCCGTCTTGAAATTGCCAGTGGCCCGGAACGTAAAAGTGTTGCGTGCTAGGAGAACGCGTTGAAGGCCCTTGGTCGATCGAAGCAGGTGGCTGAGGGAGATAGCCAAGTTCATTTTGCGTTTCTTCGATCCAGAATCCTGCGACCCAGCGATGCGCATTGCCTTCGGCGTCCCAGTAGCCCGGCACCCAACGGCGATTTTGCGGAAGATCTCGCCAGATTCCGCTGATCCAGATGAAGTCGGATTGAGCGTCATCCCAAGCCCAGTAGCCGGAGATCCACTGAACGTTGTTTCCTTCTGGCTTATACTCAGGGGGCAACTCGTCAATCAACTTTGGCGGCGTCGTTAGAACCAGCGTCGAAGATTGCGGGTCAGGCTGATGCGCCGAGGCGAAGGCTTCGTGCATTGGCCCGCGTGTCAAAACATTTAGCTCAGCGAAACTCGGGTCGTCGAACCCCGGATCTTCCGGAGCAGCCAGAATCGGCATCGACTGAGCGTAGGAATTCTTTTGAAGAATACTTACTGGCTCTTGGGCCAAAGCCGAGCCAGCGAGCAACACAGAGAGCGTTAACATTGTCGCGATATTGTGACAGGGCGTTGTCAGTTTGATCATAGCTTCTTCTCGATTGCTTGTTATCAATGTTTCTCTTTTCAAGCGTAAGACAGTGCATTTCCCGGAAATTCGCGGACTCGCACTTCATCGCTCTCTTATGAAAATGCAACGGACATGCCAAACGAGAAAATGGTCATCAGATAAGAGATGGTTGATGGCGGCTCTGAACGAAAGAAGCTCGCGCGAGGTCGAAAATGAAGATTACTAAGCACTCGTACTTCATCAAACTGCGCGATTAAGCGGATAGAAGGAGTTAGCCGATTGAAATCAGGCAAAATTTTCCCGTCGATGTTGCAACCTTCTTTGAAGCGCTGAACACGGTCCTATGTTTTAGATATCTATCCCAATAGTCGTTTTCAGACAGTCGGGGCGCACTATTTCTAATCTCCAATAGTTGAATTTCCTGTCTCTGGAGAATTAAAATTCAAACTCTTCTGACATTGCCCATTCGAATATTTGTGGTCGCGTTGGTAGCGTGGGCCGTTTGGTCAGCGGTGAGTCCGGTAAGCAGCAAGATTGAAGTGGCATTAGCGGACATCAGCTCGACTGGGGCCACGCAATCGTCTGGCCATGTAGCTTCCAATACGATAGCAGACGGGCAGGTCGACTGGACGGGGAAGCCACTGATGGCAGTGCTGATTACTCTTGGAACTGCGGTAACATTTTACGTTGCTTTCGAAGTCATCCGCTTTCAACGTTTCTGCAAATCATGCGACGCGATCAAACGACTTGGCGGGCGCGTTGTATCAAGCCCAGCATGTGACAACGCGTTTCTCAGGTTCGTGTTCTCTACTACCTTTGTCGTTGACTTGTCTGGAACCAATGTGTCGGATTCGAACTGTCCATCATTTCGCGCCATCCCGTTCCTGACCAAGGTTCAGCTTGGCGACACCAAAATTGGCCGAAAGACCGTTGAAGAACTTTCTTGGTGTTCGCATCTGGTCGCCCTAGATCTTTCCGGAACACCTCTACAGCGGCGACAGATCGGTCCGTTGGCGAAGCTGAAAAAGCTAGACAACTTACTGATCGATTGATCGGGGAAGTCTAGGGCGAAGGAAAAAGAGAACATTAATCAACGCTGATCTACTCTGATGAAAAAACAGCGTACTAATCAGTGTCAATTAGGAAAAATTAGTGTTCTCAATAATTGGATGTCGAGCCCCTCTAGGTGAGGTTACTCGGTCATCGAACTGCGCAAAGCCTCGCGTTCATGTTCGATCAACCCGTCGGTCAGAAAGCTTACGTTCCCGGCGATGATCTGGTCTAGCTTATAGATCGTGAGACCAATGCGATGATCAGTGACGCGATTGTCCGGGTAGTTGTAGGTGCGAATGCGCTGGCTGCGATCGCCCGATCCGACCAGTGACTTCCGCTCGTCGGCCCGATCCTTGTTGATTTCGCCTTGTTTAAAGTCGTAGACTCTGGACTTCAAAATTCGCAGCGCTTTTGCGAGATTCTTGTGTTGGCTCTTTTCGTCTTGAATGGCGACGACGATTCCCGTTTCATGATGCGTCAGTCGAACGGCCGAATCCGTTTTGTTGACCTTCTGTCCGCCTGGACCGCTGGCGCGATAGTTGTCTCGCCGGTAGTCATCCGGTTTGATGTCTACTTCGACATCTTCTGGCTCTGGAAGCACCGCAACAGTTGCCGCCGAAGTATGTACGCGCCCTTTCGTTTCCGTTTCAGGGACTCGCTGGACGCGGTGGCCGCCGCTTTCGTACTGAAGCTCACGGTAGACGCCTTCACCTTCAATTGCCAACGTAATTTCCTTGAATCCGCCGACCTCATTAGGACGCGATTCCATTATTTCAACTTTCCACTTCTTTGTTTCGCAATGTTTGGAATACATCTCAAACAGGTTGCCTGCGAACAGCGCTGCCTCGTCGCCGCCTGTTCCCGCGCGAATTTCCATGACACATCGGGTTCGGTTGGCGTCTTCACCACCGATGGTCATGTCCAGCAATTCCGCCCACAGCGATTCCCGTTCCTCGGTCAACGTTTCGATCTCAGCAGTAGCCATCTCGCGTTCTTCGGCATCTTTGCTGTTGGCCATTTCTTCCAACTCTTTCAATTCCGCGAGCAGTTCTTTGAACCGCCGGTATTTGTTGGCAAGCTTCGCTAGAGAACCATGTTGGCGGGCGACGGCAGCCATCATGGAAGAATTCGCCTGTACCTCAGGATCGGAGAGTTGTTCTTCAAGTTTTTGAAACTGGGCAAGTTTCTCGTCAAGCATTTCGCGCATCGGGGGTCTCTTGGATTAGTGGTTGGTCTTGGGGCAGGAAACTGATGAAAACCAATTGGCAACACAGTAAGCGCGGAGATATCAACTTCCGTACTTCTGCCCGAAAATTTTACGTCGGGAACCAACGAGAAACGTAGCTAGGATTCAAGCGCCCAAGGGGATGTGACGAGCGTCATGGTGGAGACCAACCGTGGAAGAAACGTGCTATTGAAATCAGAGATTTTGCAACTCACAGGACTGACAGACAAAGCTGGGTAAGGTTCGATTATCTCGTGTCGACGTGGAATTGTAGCGTGTTTGCGGATTGCTTCCAACTCGACTCAACTCAGGTTGGCCCTATTTGCGGGTGTTTTGCTCTTGCTGGAGGACGCAGTCGATCTCATCGAAAAATGCTTACTCAATCGGCAGGCTTGGAAGGAACATGTCCAATCGGCGCTTGATCAGTTCAGCCCACTTCACGTAGCCCTTTTCGTTCAAGTGCAGCTTATCAGCGACAAAGTACTCTTTTCTGGGATTCCCGTCGGCGTGAAGAAAATGCTCTGCTGTCGCGATGTGCCAAGTGTTGGCGGTCGTCAATGCAATTTCGCGAAGCGTTGCGTTTATCTTTCTGGATTGATCCCATACTGCGAAACGGGATTCGGTCGGCGTGACTTCGATAATGAATATCGGTGCGTTGGGGCGATGAGTTTTTGAGATGCGGATGATTTCCTCAACGGCGCATCTGACTTCTTCAGTCGACGAATTCGCGGCCTCGTTTTTTTTGCCGTTTGCGACTTTGACATCATTGGCTGCGAATAATATCAGGGCTCGATACTGATGGAGTTTGAGGATGCGGTCCGCGAATAAAACCATATCAACGTATTTCGCACCGCCGTAACCGCAGTTAATCGAAGGGTAAGGTGCCATGTCTGCGCTCATCGTCTCCCATCTGCGGATGCTGCTGCTGCCAAAAAACAGCAGCGCGTCAGCCGGTGAAGCACCTGCAGTCGAATAACGCTCTTCCATTTCTTGGATCTTTGATTCCCATTTTTCCTTCCCCCGCTGGCGGTGTTTCTCTAGCATCGACTCCAATGTTACGACCTGAGATATAGGTGACTGAGGCGAGGGTGCTTCCTGCGCCGAACAAAGCGACTGATGAAGAATGAGAAACGCAAGTGAACAGATCAACAAGCTGCCGGCTCTATTGCGAAGTAAGAAGAGCTGGAGTGGGGGCAAAGGGGAACTGAAGAAACGGTTCATTTGACTCGACTGAAATGAAGATTTGTTTTTTGATCCGGGTGGAACTGTGTTCGCGCGAGTTGATGTTAAATCGAGGCAGTCACAGATTATGTGTGCTAGTGGTTCGTCAGAGCTGGTTTGACTGGTCGTGGGGTACGCGAGAATTCCCAAACCTAACGAATTTTAAGCAAATTCCACTACCGCATTCATTGCAGGTCTGCTTTGACAGTCCATTTTTTATATCACTGCACGGCTATTGT
The DNA here is from genome assembly GCA_964503675.1 of uncultured Pirellulaceae bacterium. Lineage (GTDB taxonomy): Bacteria > Planctomycetota > Planctomycetia > Pirellulales > Pirellulaceae > Mariniblastus. Next base: position 9,506 of record CAZDBE010000012.1, read on the forward strand.
TGCTCAAGAGTAGCCTTGAAACAACTTCACGGTTTTGTCTTTCCCAGATCCAACGTAGTCGAAGTTACGAGGGTTACGACTCCTTGCGGTAGAAAACCAAGGCAGGGAGTCGTGACCTACTCCATTTTAGAGAATCCAAAAGAAGAATTTATGTCAGGACAAACCCGAAGACAGAGAGATGAAATTCCCAATGTTGTCAAGTGTTGCCGTCCGGTGTGCCTCCTAGGCCGCATTCACTAACGGACGAAGCGACCCATTTCTGTAGCAAGTTGACAGCCCATTTGGGCATGATTACCATAAAGGGAGCGCGGTCGTGAAAGGACTGTTTGTTCGATCTCGAAATGGTGATTTTGTCTGGCTTCACTTCTTCCTCACTGCCAAGACAATCCAGCGTCTGGTCGAGCCATCTTCTTTTGTGTTGAGCCGTCGGCCCCTTCGATCGGGGTGCGTTTTTTGGAACTCGATTGACGTTTGATATTGGTAGTCTTTCCTTTTTTAGTGAATGTGTGAGGGAAATTAGTGAGGATCGTGTTCGTAAATTGGTGGGTGCTTTCTCTGGCCATGTGGCTGGCCTGTCCTGTCGCGCAATTCTCGAACGCTCAGCAGAAGTTTGCCCCTGAAAGTCAAGACGTCAAGGAAGTTGTCGACCGAGCGGTTGAGTACTTAACAAACAAGAATCCCGGTGGAGAAAAGGGCGTTTTGGCTGGTTTGGCGGTTGCGGAGGCCAGCAAGCGATACGGAGGATTGGTTCCCAAGGACCATCCGGTAATCAAAAAGGCCATTTCAGGTGTCCTCAAAGGAGTGGAATCCGGAACTTTGCTCCGCTCGCATGCGATGTACCACCCTTGTCTTGCGATGATTCTTCTGTGTGAGGTTGACGATCAAGAGTATCGGCCGCAGATCATCAAGATGCTCAAGTCGTTTGAAGAACGCCAACTCGAAGACGGCGGTTTTAGCTACAGTGGTAATAAAACTTGGGACACTTCCCAGACTCAATACGTCGCTCTCGCTTATTTCGTGGCTCGCCAGCATCAAATACCCGTCAGTATCGAATCGACTCATCGCATCCTAGAGTTCGTCATTGCTAAACAGGCTGGGAATTCGTGGACTTACTCACCCAATGAACGAGAGGCAAAGATTTCGATCCACGCCGCTGTGTCCGGGACAGCATATCTTTTGGGCGACTTGTTGAGATTGCAGCCTCGATTGAAAGTCGAAAAGAAGGTCGTGGAAGGACTTGGTCCAGATCTTCCGCCGTCGATTTCGGTCCACATCGTAGCCCAACAGCAGGACGACAGTGGCTCGTCGGAAGCGGCGTGGGGCGGTGAAGGTCCTTTGGTCGAGATCAATAAGTCGGCTTTTAAGTCCTGCAAGCAGAGGGCCAATCAGCACTTCGAGAGCGCGTTCGTGTTGAAGTCTTCGCATTGGCCCTATTACTACTTGTATGCATTTGAGCGATACGCCTTTTTTCGACAGCAAGCCGAGGGCGATGTCGGAAACCGCGCTATGAAGTCTTGGTACGACAAGGGTTTTGAGATGTTCAAGCAACTGCAGAAGGAAGATGGATCCTTGCCCGCGGGACCGGAACCGGCAGTCACCGCTGACATAAACACTGCATTTGCAATTATGTTCATGGTGCGTAGCAGCGAGATCCTTTCGATTCCACCGGCCGGTAGCAACCTCGAGGGTGGAGGCGGCTTGGGAAAGACTTCGGGGAAGGCGTTGAAAGCGATTAAGAATGGCCGAATGAGAGCTGAGGAAACTTCTAAGAACCTTAATGAGCTAATCGAGAATCTCGGCGAAGATCTTGGCAATGATCAACTGGAATTGCTGTCTAATTCCATCAAGGACGCAATTCGGGAGTATCAAGCGCGACCAGACAAGTCACGTGGACAGGCCCGCGCCTTTCTTCGTTCGTTGGTGTCTGATAAGAACTACTACAAGCGTTTAATTGGCGTAAAGTTTCTGGCGGGCGAGCAAGACTTAGACAATGCCCCGGCATTAATCTACGCAATGGGAGACCCGGACATTCGGGTCTGTATGGAGGCACACAATGGGTTGCGACTGGTCAGTCGTAAGATCGACTCGATTACCGTCCCCGAAAAGCCAACGCTTTCCGACTTTCAGCTTGCCAAGGACCAGTGGGTAAACTGGTTGTTGAAGCTCAGGCCCGACGCCGAACTTTTGGATTGAGGGATCGCACTAATGAGTACGGCAAAATCTAGAAAATCCTCACAAGAGGCGACAAAGTCGAGTCGGTTCCATTTCGTCAAGGCGGAGACAAAAGTCTCGCGCTACGATTTGGTGAGTGCTCTGTTGGTTTCATCGCTGATCATCGTTGGATTCTTTGCAACCATTCTTGGGTTGATCTGGATTACGAGCACGTTCAACTATGATACACAGACCGGTTTCGTAGCGGTTGAAAATATCGGCGCCGATGGGGACGAAAAACCCGAGGGCTTTGAGGACGATGCGTTTGATCCTGGTGTCGAAGATTTTCCGGAAGTAGAAACGCCTCAATTAGCGCAGGCGCTTGAGGCTGTGAGCGATGCAGTATCAACTGTCAAGGCGAACCTGTCAGACCGAAGTGGTAACGCGACTGTATCTGGCGCGGGTGCTGGATATGGTTCTCGTGAAGGTGGCCCCGGTGGTGGAGGCGAAGGCGTGCCAGAGTACAA
>CAZDBE010000012.1:12283-35201 GCA_964503675.1 uncultured Pirellulaceae bacterium
GACGAAGGATTTGATTTCGTGGTGGATAAGATCAACTATCGTAATTAGATATTCAGTAGGATATGAGCCACAACACTCCACAACAACAGACCATTCTTTTAAACTTGGACCGGTAAACGTAAATATTCATGGAAAACATTTTTACATACTTAGGCTACGTGATTTACTTCGTGATGGCCCTGATTGCCCTTTGGGGTGCGTTCTGTGTGGTCATGGTGGCTGCACGTGTTCGACAAAAACAATTTGCCAATGAAGACCAGCAACGACTGTTTTTGGAGGCGATCGAAGAACCGCTCTCACAAGGAGATTATTCCGCAGCGTTTGAGATTTGTGACGGCGACCGACGAGCCACATGTCAATTGGCGGAACTTGCCATCAATAACCGCAAGCTGGGCTTTGGCAAGGTCAAGCAATTGATCGCCGATCGCTTTCAACGCGATGTCCTTCAGGATCTTGAATATCGCTTGAGTTGGGTGTACACCGTGATTAAGGCCGCGCCGATGATTGGGCTGCTTGGGACCGTACTTGGGATGATGGCCGCGTTCGCGAAGTTGGCGATCCCTAACGCAAACGTGGAGGTTGCCAAGCTGGCTCAAGATATTCAGTTCGCGCTGATTACGACTGCGCTTGGATTGACGATCGCGATTCCGCTGGTGATGGCGACCGCCTATATCAACATCAAGATCAAGAAAATGGAAGATCTGGTTTCCTACGGCGTCAACCAATTCTTAGAAATCTTCAGAGAGGCCAACATCCGTTTCCCGAAAGCTTAATCCTCCCGAGCACGAGTGCTTGAATCAAGGCCACGGGTAAAGTGACCGAATTTTCGTCTGACTGGATTTAATGAGTACAGATACACAGATCACATTAAAGAAACGCAAGGAGAACCCGGAAGACGGGGAATTGGATATCACTCCCATGATTGATATCACTTTTCTCCTCCTCGCGTTCTTCGTTGTCGTTTCCAAAATGGATCCTCAAGCAGCGGTCGATTTGCCCAAGGCTTCTTTCGGACTTTCGGTGCAGGACAAGGAGTGCGTTGTATTGATCGTCGCCAAGGATGAATCGGGCAGCCAGACCAATGTCTATGCGGGACGCTCCAAAGACCCGGACCTTGCGATTAACGGCGCTGATCCTGAGGACACTGAAGAGGCCGTTGGGAACTACGTCCAAGAGCAACTTTCGTCACACCCAGAACTAACGTCGATCCTAATCAAGGCAGAGGGCAATGTTCGGGTGGGCGATGTCGAAACGGTTAAGCGCGGTGTCGCTAAGGCTGAGTTGAGTGCTTCAAGACAGATCTATGCTGGTATTAAAGAGGAGCAGCAATGAGCGAGAATTCTGGGGACCTGCCACAAGATAATGACGATAAGTTCGGTCTCAGTCTGCCAACTGGAAAGATGGCAAGCGAAGAGTCGGGAGTTCGTCCGGCTATTGAGCACTCGCAAGAAGTTGATCAGGCTGATCGTCGGTCTGACGAGAAGTACAAGGCGATGGGATGGAAGGGGATCGATGATGACGAACCAGAAGAGGAGGAAGAAGATCAGCAGTTGTCCTTCAGTAACAAGGAACCCATCCCAGAAGACGAACTGGACATGACGCCAATGGTCGATGTGACCTTCCTGTTGTTGATCTTCTTTATGGTGACCGCCTCGTTCACATTGCAAAAATCAATTCCTCAACCACCAGCTGCCTCCGACGCGCCGTCGACGAATGTCGTTGATGAAGAGGAGCAGCAGGATTACGTCGAGGTCATTATTGATCAGAACAATTCGTACTACGTCACGACACGCGACAGCGAGGAACGGGAAGCACCCAGCGAAACGGAGATGAGGCGTATGGTGAAGGACGCCAAAGACACTTATGCCCCGGAGCGCATCGTGATTACGGCACACGTCGACGCGACTCATGCGCGATTGATTGCAGTTTGTGATGCGGGGCAATCCGCGGGACTTAGAATTGAAGTCAAAACAACTGATTTGGAATTTTAGAATCATTTAGTGGCCAGTGAGGTTTTGGCCGCCGGAACATTTAGAGATACCGCAAGCAAGATACTTACCCAATATTACTATTATCTGGCCGCTAAAGTGGCTGGCCTTTGAACGCTCAAGAGGAAGTTGGGGCGTCAAAGTGAATAAGGATTCGAATGTCACCTGATAAACTAATCAATAAATTGGAAGCCCTTGGCAGCATTGATGCGAAGATCATTCGCAAGTTGCGTGAACAGGTAAAATCATCAGCGAAACCGGTCAAAGCGACCTCAATTTTAAAATATCTCGTCAAGAAAGAGCTCCTTTCACAATCCGATGCCAAAGCGGTTCTGAAAGCTGCGGCAGCCGAAACGGATGACGGCGGCGATTTGATGACGCGTGTGGCGGAGCCGGAAGAGTTGTTGATCGAGGAACCGGACGATGAGATCGAGGTTGCTCGGGTAGAGGAGTCGTTGTCCGAAGTGCTCGATCCGATTCCAAATGAGCTGCTTGGGCTCGATCCCGCACCAGTTGGGAAGAAGCCTGTCAACACAGATTCCTTCGACAGCACCTCAGTGGCGTTTACTGGTTCAACTGCGAGTTCGGCGGGCAGTTCAGCGGATAGCTACGGCGATGAAGAAGATACATCTGCGTTGGGCCAGTTTCGCAAAAACGATCAGAAGAACCAATGGGCCAGCAAATGGCCGTACGTCGGTGGTGTATCTTTGGTGCTGCTGACCGGGATCGTGTTCTTTCTGTCGATTTGGTTTGCCGGTGCATCCGCCGAAGAACAATACGACGCGGCAGTTACCAGCCTGAAGAATTCAACTTTCGAAGACGCGATTGTCAAGTTCGACGAGTTCATCAAAGACAATCCTTCGCACAAGAATATCGATCTGGCGAAAACCTATCGTGTTCAATCGGTGATGCGTTCCAAGTTCGCGGCTAAGAATTGGGCGGAGACAATTATGTCGGGGCAAGAGCTGCTTCCGGCGTTGGCGGAAGAGCCAGAAAACAAATTGACCAAGGTGCGTGACGATCTTGGTTATATGTTGACCAAGGCGCTGTACCACGAATCGGAAACGGCTGTAAATTTGAAAGAGCTTCCCGAGATGGAGAAAGCGAAAGGGGCGCTCGATGGATTTTGGAAGTTCATTGATAACCCGCTTTACCTTTCTGGTGCCACACGCAAAGGCGAAACTGTCTCAAAATTCATCGCGGACATCGAGAACAATCGGAGTGCGGTCGCCGGATTGATCGACAAAGAGAAGTCCTACTCTTCCACTATCTCGAAAATCAAAACGTTAGGCGAGGAGAAACAGACTGACGAGGCCTTTCGAACGTACATTGAATTGACACGCGAGTATCCAGACCTTGCCGCCCGCCAAGAGTTGCGTTCAACGATGCGGGTAATTAGCGACGCGGAACAGGTGCTGGTCACTCCCGTTCAAGGTAGTTTGGAAGTGTCAGCAGACGATTCGACCGCCGGGTTGGGGCGTTCGATCGTAATGGCATCGACTTCCGGAGAACCTGTCAACGGCCTTCGGGGTGAGTCGCTTTCGGCGTTGGTCGATGGTGCGGCATATGGATTCGACGCCTCCAATGGCAGTGTGCTATGGCGAAAGTTTGTTGGACTTCAGACTACGTTTCAGCCAAAACCTTTCGATGAAGATACCGTGATAGTATCGGACTTATTGCGATTCAAGGTCAGCCGGATTCGAACTGACGATGGGAGCGTGGATTGGTCTGCCGAGATCGGCGAGCGGTTTCACGAGCCAAACTTCAACGAGGAACGGGTTGTGATCACGACGCTGTCTGGCAAGATTTTGCTGCTCGACGGTGAGAGTGGGGAAATGATCGGAGGTTCACAGTTGCCTCAGGCCACCAACAGCGGAGCCCTAGTGGGAAATCGCTCACCTGTCATCTATCAAACGGGTTCCTATTCCAATCTGTACGCGATCTCGACATCAACTTTCGATTGCCAAGATGTCATGTACCTTGGGCATGCTCGAAACAGCATTGCGGTGCCGCCGGTCTCTTGGTCTGGATATTTGGTGATCGTCAGGAACGGTGGCGATTTTGCCGATCTTCTGGTTATCAAACCGGACGAGAGTGGGTTGGACTTGAAAATGGCTCAGGTTATCAATCGCGTCACTGACGCACCGATCTCAACACCGATTCGAAGTTTTGGACGAGGGTTGTTCTTGTTTGCTGACAACGGTGACATGCGTGTTCTGGAATTGAATCCGGGAAGTGAAACCAATCCGGTCTCTGTTCGGATCAAAAAGCGTTTTGAAACTGCTGGCCAGAGTGCGTACGCAACTTTTCAAGGAACAAAACTCTGGGCGGCCGGTCGTGGGCTGCGGAGGTATAAGGTGCAACGCAATCTTGGTCAAATGAAGGACGAAGAGGTCGTTGAACCGAGTGACACGTTCTTGTGTTCTCCTATATTGCTCGATGACAAGCTGTTTCACGTCCGTCGGCGGCTAGGATCTTCGATGGTGTCGGCGTCTTTGGTTGACGCAAAATCGTTGGAGCCAGTTTGGAGAACTGATTTTGGAGGTGAGATTGCCGGTGTGATTCCGGGACGCGGTGGCGTGGATGTCGTTTCCAATCAAGGAGATGTTTTTCGTGTAGGGCCAGCGAATCTAGAATCGGGAGTTGCTTCGTCGCCCATCATTGCCAGCGAGGTGATTGAAAATCTATCATTTGATAACGTACTCAAAAGTGAGGCAGGCGATTTGATCGCCGTGAGCGGAAACAAGAACAACGATCTGCTCAGCTTTCAGTCTGGATCGGACAGGTCACGTTTGTTTAAGTTGGGACTTGAGCCGGGCGATTCAGTCAGTCATCCCCCGATTCTGATTGACGGAAGACTGATGGTGGCGTCGAAACGCGGTCAGATCGCGAAGATTGATGCAGATTCTGGATTGGTTGTTGGTACGCCGTTCCTTCCGCCGGTCGCGCCCGGCATGACTGTGCCTTGGATGCCATTAGTCGACCTCGGTAATAATCAGGTCATTGCTGCTCATTCAAGTATCATCACTGACAGCGGTCCGAAATCCTCGATGCTCTATATGCTCTCCTTGGAGGAGCGTGCTGTGAAGAAGACGGCAGAGCTCGCTCTGGAGATTCCGATCGTTTCGCCGATGCAATACCGCGATGGCACGGTGTTCGGAGTGACCTCCGATGGTACGACAGATAACCTTGTTACTTGGTCGGTAGACGACCAGCCCACGGCCGATGCGCAACAAAAGCTGGACGATCGCTATGTAGCTGGACCGTGGTTGGTCGGAGATCTTCTGTTCCTTCAGACAGATCAGGATGAACTGGTTTCATACGATCTGACATTGCAAAGAAAATGGGCAGTGAAGCTTGGCAACGTTCGGCTTGCTGGACCACCTGCGTTACTGGGGCAAGAGATCCTGCTCACAATTAATAACGGCATGTTGATGATGCTTTCGCCTGAAGATGGTTCTCGGACGCGCTCGGGTAACCTTCAGCAACCGCTGGCTAAACAGCCCGTTGTATCCGGCGGTAGTCTTTGGGTCCCGGGAAGTGACGGGACCGTCCATATCATCGAAGCAACGTCTTTGAAATAGATTGACCAGAACCCGTCCGCGTTTTTCGCATCCCACACAACTCATTAAAACAACCTGCGTTATGCACACCAACAATCGTAATCACCAGCATCAAGAGTCGCCTCAGGGTAGACATTCGGTGAAGCTCGTTCGACTCGCGGCGAGCTTTTCCGTTGCGTTGGTGGCGTTGCTGAGTTCGTGGGCGCTGCTTGCTCCGTCGCAGTGTTTAGGGCAGGTGATCATGCGGGAGGATTTGACCTATCCGCTGATTGAGAATGAGCCGTTTGATTTGCTCACGCTTGATCGATCCAACAAAGGCGCCGTGATAAGAATCTTGCCTCCAGAGAATCTTAAGTTACCGCTTCCGGAACGCGGCGATCTTGTTTTTGAGTTTGCGGAGGACGGCGAGCTACCGTTGGAGGTGCCCTACAGCGCAATTGTCAAGTATGAGACGTTTTCAGATTTGTTGCTGGAGGAAGCCAATGCAATGATGGACCAGGGCGATCTTAGCAGGGCATTTCGCAATTTGCTTTACGTCTACGATCATGGTGGAAAGTCAAAACCGGAGGTCGACGAAACGCTTCGCGCTTGCTTATTTCTTGATGCACGTGAGAAGTTTGAAAGTGGTAAGTACGAAATCGCCCTTTCCATTTTCGAAGATATTTATCAAAAGAGACCTAATTTCAAGGTGCCGGGACTCAACAAGCCTCTTATTGCGATTGTCCTTGCGTGCTACGACGGGATTTTGAAGAAGAAGCTTGAGCGCGGTCAATATGAGGCAATTAGACAGTCGCTGGACAATGTGAACTCTCGGTATGGGCCCGACGCAAAACGGCTAGTTCGTACTTGGAATGCGCGTTTCAACAATAGTGCCGATGAGTTCCTAGAGGCTGCACTTGAACTGGCAAAGCAAGGCAAAGGGCGTGAGGCTCATTTGAAGACAAAACAGGCCGAACGGATTAGCCCAGGACGGAGAAAAACTGAAGAGGTGCAGGCCGAAATCCTCGCACAATTCCCTTTGGTGGTCGTTGGCGTTAGTCAGGGCGGCGGAGCGATGGATCCCGGCAGCCTAGATCATTGGGGCTCTAGACGTGTTGGACGTTTGATACAGCGATCGTTGGTTGAGATTACAGGTTTATCTGACGAGGGCGCCAAATACGAATTTCTCAACGGATCAATCTCAAGGATAGACAACGTTGGACTGAAGTACGTATTCAATTTGGACCCAGAGCCTTCCCAAATGGTGCCCGCGATCAGCGCTTTTCAGTTGGCAACGCGTTTGCTTGCCTTCGCCGATCCCGTCAATGATTTTTACAATGAGACTTGGGCTAAGATTCTTGCGACCGTCGAAGTCCAATCTGAAACACGCGTGGTTGTAACTCTTCAGCGTCCATTTGTGCGTCCAGAAGCGTTGATGCAAATCCCCTACCCAACGTCACTGTTTGATCCCGATGTAGACACTCGCAATCCGATGAACGTCCAGAATGGGTTGTTCAAACTGACCTCGAATGAAGAAGGGTTTTCTTTCTTCGGGGCGAACGAGATTTATCTTGGTAGTGACGTGGGAAAACACCCCGTCGTGATTGAGCAGTCCTTTAAGACGGACACCGATGCAATTGATGCTTTGTTAAAAGGCGAGGTTGACGTCGTCGATCGAATTCCACCGGCAGATTATCGGCGACTCAAGAATATTGATACGATTCAGGTTCGGCCCTACGTGATACCGACAGTTCATATGCTGGTGCCAAAGATTCGAGGAAGTTTGGAGAAGAGTTACCGTTTTCGAAATGCCCTCTCAACCGCCATAGATCGCGATGCGATAGTCAGTGGAGTGATCACCAACGGGCAAGAGATTGATGGATGCGGTGCATTGTCGGGGCCGTTTCCTTTGGGAGGAGACGACAACGACCAGATCTCGTACGGCTACGACTTGCGGGTCAAGCCATTTCGCCACAACGAGCGCATGGCGATGGCGTTGACGGAAATCGCGATCAAGCAAGAAATGCCAAAGAATCGCTCGAGTCAACTATCGCTTGATGATATTGGGGGTTCCGCCGACGGACGACCGACGCTTGTTCTGGCCCACCAGAACAGTTCGCTGGTCAGCAATTGTGCCGCGGAAATCGCCCGGTCGTGGAACGCAGCCGGCATTCCAACAACACTCCGGCCTCTCCCTCCCGGAGTTACCTACCCGGAAGATTCACAGTGGGATGTGTTGTATACCGAACTGTTCGTTGAGGAACCTGTTGTCGATGCAATGCGAATGCTCGGCCGCAACGGATTCGCACAACAAATTTCTGCTCCGGTGGAACAGTCGCTACGTCGGCTGGTAACTTCACAGACTTGGCAAGGGGCCTGCACTGCGCTGAGAAATATTCACCGTCAGATTTCTGTCGATCTGTCGGTTATCCCGCTGTATCAGGTGAAGGAGCATTTTGCCTTTCGTGACAATGTCTACGATGTGGGGCGTGATTTAGTACACCTGTATCAGTACGTCGATCGCTGGAAGGTCGAAACGGCTGCACAAGCCAAACGTAGAAAACAGTTACTTGAGTCGCAGTAAATCGAGAACTCGCTCATTGAACCAACTCCCGTTATTGAATTCGGAAACAATCATTTGTTCCGTCCAGTCTAAACCTTAAGAACCAATCATCGTGACCTGTATTTCTGAAACGCTTTATTTGTCGCTCATGCGACGTGGCTTGCTGCCGCTTGCTAGGTGCTTCGTCGTCGCGATTTTAATATGCGCATGGACGCTGCAAGTGGACAGTGCTTTCGTAGAGGCGATGACCACTGAAGAATCGGCGACCGCCCAGCCCGCCGATGGTTCGGGTAACGCGCCGATGGGTGGTGGAGCAAACGGAGATTTCAGTTGGACTCCGTTGGAAGAGGCGCCTCGTGTTTCGGCAAGAGCTTGGGAGACGCGTCCGTACCAAGTGGCTGTCTGGATTTGCCATCCTGGACTACCGGAAATGGTCGCGCTTGAGGATCAGATTTTTGAGGACATCGAATCAGCCTGTGAACTGAAGGACGCCAGCAGTTGGTTTGTTAACGTGGGCACTCCTGCGGGGCCCACTCGTACTTTCTTGTTTTCGTCTGTCGGGGCTGCTGATCCCGGCGGAGATCTCGAAAATGATCCATTGTTGAAGTTCTACGACAAATTAATGGTCGTACGTTTAGATCGCGTCGCTGGAGCGACTGGCATCCTCGTTAGAGAATACGATTTGCAAACTGGACAATGGGGGCCGATCGTTGAGAAAACGTCGACCAATACGTCTTCGTTGGGAGACGTGGTTGCCGATGGAATCGCGCAGGCGTTTATGCCCTTGGCTCGGATCGATCGTGTCGACGTTGATAATAAAGTTCATATCAAACCTCGGGCCACGGAGACTTGTGTTCGTGTCGTCTGGAGGAGTGAAGTGTCACCTGAGATCGTCCCGGTGACCACATCTCCCGTCTACGTTCAACAAAGCGATCGCTTTCTGCCAATCATCCGCAAGACGGACCGGTCCGGGAATCTCGTGTCGCTTGACCCAATCGAGTTCACGTTTCTAACAATTGACAAAGTTGAGAAGACTGAGTTGATCGCTTCAATTCATTCCACACATCGGGCACCACTGGCGCAGAGGAAAAGTAAACGCGCGCAGAAGTTGGCGGTAGTAATACGCCCTGTGGAGCGTCCGTCCACATTGCATCTAGTATCATCTGATAAAGAGAACCCTCAGCCGTTAGAAGGCTATGAGGTGTGGGCGCGCCGCCCGGCCGACACTAAAGAGGTGAAATCGACGTTCCTCGGTAAAACGAATTGGAAAGGTGAGGTGGAAATTCCGCCAGTCCCAGAGGGGTTAAGACTTATTTATATTAAGCGTGGGGCGCGGGCGTTGAGGAAGCTTCCAGTGATTCCCGGTTTTAAGGATCGTTTAGTTTCGAGTCTTCCTAATGACGACGCACGTTTGTTTTCTGAGGGAGTGATTCGCGGTTACGGCAACGAGATTATCAATCTCGTTGTCCAACGCGAGCTGCTAGAACAAGAGATCGAATCTCTAATTGCAAGTGAGAAGTTTCAGGAAGCCGATGAGAAGCTGCTTGAGTACAAGGCTCTAGAAACTCCCGCCGACATGAAACGGAGGATGAGCAATGAAGAGGTTCGCTTGAAGTCCATGACTGACGACCAACGCGAAACGGGTTTCATTATTGAGATGTTCCAGACTTTGAAGGTGCTCCTCGACTCAAAGGTGGCCAATTCAAAGGAGATTGAGCTGCAGGAACAACTTCAGAACCAGACTCTTGGTAGATCTCCCAAGAAGTAGCGTTCTATCTCAGATCTGAGCTGTTGGTTCGAGCCAGCGTACCAACCAATTGCTAACGTGCTTGCGCTCGTTTCAACGCCTTCAAATTCCTGATGCTGGCCGTCGCTTTCGGGCGGCCAATGGCCAGCATCGCCACCGTCGGCAGTAAACCTGACGCTTCCCCCCCAGACTATCAGTTTCGGCTAAGGTTTTCGGAATATTCGGGTTTTGTCGGTTGTTTTTGTTCTTCTGTCTGTATCGATCGTGCCGATTCCTACTCTCGGAACCCCTTCGTAACGATGGGTTGTTCCCTGCTTAGCCAACCCGAGCAAGAGCCCGCACTCTTGTTCGTTGATGCGAGGCAGTATGTTGCCTTGGAATGGGTCATGCCAATACATGAGCTTCCTTGAAAACAGTGTACTTGAAGGATCCAGAATGCTACTCAAACGACACCTTAGCCGCCGCTCTATCACAACTGTAATTTGCGCCGGTCTATTCGTATCCGCAACTAGCTGTGGATGGTCACTTTCGAAAACTCACGCTCAGACAAAGATTCAGTTCGGTAGCACGCCGACCGTGATCGAAACTCAGAAGCGAGACGCCAATCTAGCTACCTCGGCGGCATCCGAGAAGGCATCGCTGGACCAGATCGCCGGTGAACCGGGCTTTAGCCTTCAAAGTGCTCCGACGATGGAAGCAGGTTCTCACCCGCAATCTAATCCGTCTAGCGACAGTGGGTTTCTCTTTGGTAATCAGGATGATCCGCTGAAAAGCGACTCCGACCTGAGTGGTTGGGAGGTCCCCAAGACTGTAAGACCGGCAGCTTCTACAGAACATGTACCAGCTTCGACCCAAAGCGGCATTGAATCGATGGGAGGAGGCAAGCCAGGAGACGACGCTTTTCGTATTCTCAAGGAGAACAAGCCAGTTCCGCGAGCCATTGTGCAGCAGGAGGATTCGACCTTTTTAGATTCTGCTCCAGAGCAATCTAGCGATGAAAATATTGCTCTGGTCGGGTTTACGCAGGATGCATTTCCAGCGCCGCTAGGAAATCAGGGCACAACAGGAAATGGTGAGCCAGCGAAAGTATTGAAGCCTGGCGATGCAAATGGAATACAAGGCTTGAAGGGCGAAGTGAAAATCTTTATTGATCCCGTGACAGGGCAGGCCACGCTCATTGGTGCCGACGAAGACACCGCTTTGGTAGCCAAAGTACTCGAAGACCTAAACAAGCAAGCTCCTAAGGCGGCGGCTGAGAGAATTCTGCTGAATAATATTAGTAGCGAAGAGATTGCTGAAACCGTTCAAACCATTTACGACGACAACTTCGCTCCTAGCCAAGGGCAAGCTTCCATTTCCGCGTTGCGTTCTCCTAATGGTCTGATGGTCTTCGGAACCAAAGAAGCCATTGAATCAGTACGTTCAATCGTTAAGGAGTTTGATGGTAATGCCCCTCCTTTGACCGATATTGATGGTCCATTTGCGACCTTTCGTTTGCAACACATTAGCGCCGTTGACGCGAAAATTCGACTTGACGGATACTTCGGCCAAGCAGGAGACGGAGGCGGAGAGAATAGAATTCCTGCGGACCCCGTGACAACTATCGCCGACTTCCGCAGCAACGTGTTGATCGTAAGAGGGGCAAAACAGTACCTTGATCAGGCAGAAAAACTTATTCGCGCAATCGACGTCAACGACGGCGGATCAACCGATGTCGTACGCATCTTTCAACTGAAAAATACGCTTGCTGAGGAGATCGCGCCTGTGCTGCAGGATGCCGTCAGCGGACAGCAGGCAAACGCGGGACAGGGATACAATCCTAACCAAAACGCACAGCAACAGAACGTGCAGCAAGGTCAGGCAGACGCCAGTACATCCACGCTGAAATCTGGCAACTTGCGATTGAAGGCTATCGGCGCCGATGGTCGAGAAGTCGCCGGTGGCATCATGTTCGGTGTACGAATCACCGCCGATAGCAACAGCAACTCATTGGTGGTCCGTGGACCAGAATCAAGCATGTCCCTGATCGAGGAGCTGATTCTTCAACTCGATCGATTGCCAGACGCCGAAACATTGATCAAAGTATTTGCGGTCGTCAACGGTGACGCACAGTCTTTGTTAGAAACTTTAGAATCACTATTTAGCAGCGACCAAAATCAACAAGGACAGTTCGGAAACCAAACCGGAAGCACCAATAGCCTTCCACTACAGAGTGCAAGTGCGACACAGGGTGCCTCGCTGGTCAATCTGCGATTCAGCATCGATGAGCGCACCAACAGTATCATCGCGACCGGTCCGGCAGGCGATCTAAGAGTGGTTGAAGACCTGATCAATCGTTTGGACGAGACGGATTTTGACCAACGAAAAACGGTTGTACTTCGTTTGAGTAACTCGCCCGTTCTAGATGTCCAGCAAGCGCTTCAAACTTGGCTGGATGCTCGCAACGAACGAAACGCCGATGATCCAAGGACAAACCCTAGTGTTGCTTTAGCGGAACGCGATGTAGATGTGGTCGCAGAAGTTGTCAGTAATAGTTTGATCATCAGTGCGACACCACAATACCTCCCAGAGGTCATGGAAGTGATTGAACGGCTCGACCGCCGCCCGCCAATGGTGAAGGTGAAGGTAATGATTGCGGAAGTGGATCTTAATTCACTGGAGGAGTTCGGTGTTGAGGTCGGAGTTCAAGATTCGTTGCTCTTTGATCGAGGAACAGTTGTTGACGCGACCAATGCGATCACTGGCGGCATTGGTTTTCCATTTAACTCGACTGAAGTTGCAAACTCCAACGCTCGGCTTCCTGAGACTCTTGCCGGACAAGCTTTAACTAATTTTGGCACGGGGCGAATCAGCACTTCTGGGCAAAGTGGATTGGTTCTGTCGGCTGGCAGTGAGTCGATTAACGTTCTGATTCGAGCTTTGAAGACGCGGAACTGCCTGCGTGTGCTGAGTAAGCCGCATGTCGTTACGCTGGAGAATCTGCAAGGCCGAATTGCTGTCGGGCAGAGAGTGCCCCGCATCACCGGGTCGACGCAAAACCAGATTGGTGGAGGTATACAAAACTCCGTTGAAGACGTAGATGTTGGTGTTATTCTTGAAATGACACCGCGCGTCAGTCCTGATGGAATGATTGTGCTGTTTGTCAACGCGGTCAAATCAAATCTCGATACAGGTGGCCCTGGAGTTCCAGTGGCAGTCGGTGCAGATGGAACCCCAGTACTGCAGCAGCCTATCAACTCAACATCTGCTCAAACAACCATCATGGCTCGCTCGGGCCAAACCGTCGCGTTTACAGGGTTGATTCAAGAAACGAAGACACACTCAGAAGTTGGCGTGCCTGTCCTTTCTGATCTTCCGGTAGTTGGTCCGCTGTTCAAATTTGAAAGCGACTCAGCTAGGCGGACGGAACTGTTGATTATCTTAACTCCGTATTTAGTAGACGGTGACGAAGAAATTGAAATCCAGAACCAAGACGAAATGGACCGGATGCACTGGTGCTTGTGCGACGTCGCAGAAGTCTATGGCAAGACAGACTACAACGGATACGAATATCAAGACGGAGCCGTTGAAACGATCTACCCTGATCAAGGTTTTGCTCCAGTAGATTCCGTTGAATCTATGGAGATCTACTCACCTAGCGTAAACGAAAATGAAGTTTACGAGTACGGTTCGCCGCTATCGAAGGCACCACCAGCCAAGACCAAGCGGAAATTTGAATTCAATCCGCTGAAGCGGTTTGTACGACAGGCCTCGACAGGTGACGATCGTGACGGACAAGGTTTCGTCAATCAGGCCGATTTTGAATCCCCGTCGCAAACGCAAAGGCAAAAGTAAGATGAAAATCAATCGATTAGAGTCGTGGTTACTGGTTTGTACTCTGTTGCTATCGACTTCAGTAGGCTGCAGTAGTCTAAGTGGAAAACTTTCCGATTCCGACGGGCGGTTCAATCTGCTCAAGCGATTCGGCGCGAAGAAGGATCAGGAAACTGATTTTAAGACACCTAGGTCGATGGTTGGTATTTGGAAAGCATCAACCTACGAGAAAGCTGGCGCTAAGTCGATTCGCGGCTTTGGTGGGCGATTCTATTTTTACGATGTAAACAATGATCCGGTGAGAGTAGATGGCGATTTGACCATCTACGGATACGACGATGATAGTCAGGTCGAAGCTGGTGAAGGAAAAGCGGACCGTAAGTTTGTGTTCAAAGCGGATTCACTCAACAGCCACTTCAGCGAGTCTGCGTTCGGAGAGTCGTACAGTTTCTTTGTGCCATGGGATAATGTCGGCGGCGTAGAGAAAACCATCACATTGATCCCCGTCTTCAAAACCGTTGACGGACACATGCCTGAAGCGAAACCTGCGACTATGCGGCTGCCGGGAAGACGTGTTTCCAAATTGGCAGCAAGCGATGCTGAGCAGTCCGGTGAGAAAAATGGTGGAGCCGTCGTCCAAGCGTCTGTTGAGTCCCCAACGGGTGTGTCCGTTGGCAGCTCAACCATTTCGGCAATTCAAAAGAAGAAGGAAGCTCGCAGAATGCCAACGACACTGCGTCTATCGAACAATCTAGCAGAGCGTTTGTCCTCACCCATCCAACGAAAATCAATCACAGCCCCTGATCGCGTCGAAGAGTCTTCACATGAAGCTAGTTCGACCGGATTCGAGAATGCAACAGTCAGCAATACAATCGCTGGTGCCAAAGTAAAGCAAACGGCGACGGTTGAGAGAGCGGAAAGCAGAGCACCGGCGCGAGTTTTTGGTCAACCAGGTGCTTTTCGATAGGGTACGTCGGGAGAATGAGTTCGATTTATGACGTGATGGATACTTCCGCCTGGTGGATCTTTTAGATATTGATAACATCCGCCACGGCAGTTGCGATTCGGAATTCCAATGACGAGTTCGCTTGCAAGGAAACTTTCGGCGCTGGCAATAAGGAGACTTGTGTATGAAAACTTCAAATGAGAAACACGCAGCAGTCATCTTAAAATGTCTGCCTCGGGCGACGGCAGATCGATTCCTCGCAGCGTTGGACACTGAATCGTGTAGCAATATTGTTCAGCTAATGAAGGATGTCGAGGTCACCACCGAGAAGCTGCAAGCAGCTATCGTTCGTCTAGAGAGCGAGGGACTTGGTAGAACGACCAGTGCAGACTTTGAGAGGACCGATGGTGCGCACGGCAAGCGCGACACTCGGCATCAGGAAAAGTCACCGTTTGCATTTCTAAGAGATATCGACACACCAGTGTTGGGACGCCTCTTTCGGCAAGAACAGCCTCGAAACGCTGCGGCTATTCTTTCGACACTTCCGAAAGAGTTTGCCTCCACGATCCTCAATGGACTGGAACCGTCCAATCGCGTCGAGATTATCCGACACATCGTATCGTTGGAAGCATTGAGCAAGAAAGAGATTGTAGAGCTGCGATTCTCCTTGCGGCTTCGAATACAAAAACTGCTCAACAGTCCCAGTGTCAGCGATCAGACTTCGTTGACGGAAGACAGCGATAAGGATGGGGTAAGTAATGAGACACGTACTTACGAATCGCTACACCAATTATCGCAGCTTTCAAACAAACAGATAAAACAATTGCTCAAGCGTATCGATACTTCTCATTTGGCACCGGCGCTCAAAACGTTGCCAATTCAGCTTCAGAGAAAAGTTCTTCGAAATATGGGAAGTAAGCCAGCAGCGATTGTTTCTAAGGAGATCATCGATGTCCGCATCGACGAAAAACACCGAATTGAACGTTCCTCACGGAGCGTAGCACGAGCGATCAAAGAACTGGACGGAAAGAGCTAGGCGAACTTCAAAATCCTACGGCCCAGTGTCCTCGAACTTCAGCAGCATTTCAGAGGCTGTTCCTTCAGGGACCTCCCACGTGCGTAGGGAAATTCCCTTGAAGCATTCTGCGATCGCCCAGATGCCGTCAATTGCTTCACGCATCTGCGTCTCGGTAAATTGCAGCGTGTCACGTTCGGCTTCAAAACGCGATAGGTCAAATGGGTCCTCGTCGGCGAACGAAGCCCCGTAATCCACCCACTCTCGTGCGTTCTCCATCAGGACGCGGTTGTCCATGAAAGCGAGAAGCGCCGACGTCTCGGTTGTTTTCGCCGGCCCAAACAAATCGTTTTGACTGGAGGGCTTGGTAAGACGCTTGGCCTGCCCGTCATGGAAATTCATTACCAACCAGTTTTCAGAAACTCGGGTTCCAGTTCGCAACGACTCGTCTGCCTGGAAATTATCGACCAGCATACTCCAGCGGAAAGAAACGTCGTTGCCCTCTTCCAATCGTTCTGGAGCAGGAAGTTTAAAGAACGCGTCCTCCAGTTCCTCTTCCGAAGCAAGCTCCACGATTGTTTCTCGCGCTGAAACAAGGGCTTCGTTGATCACGTCCAAGTACCTTGCGCCCGCTTCGATTAACGTCTCCGAATCGGAATGACCAATCACAAATGCTGGTAACGGCAGGGCTAGTGGATCCGCTGAGGGTTTCATGTCTTCGCACCAAGTCTCCGGCCCGCGGACCATGTCGACAAAAATGCCCATCTCCTGACCTTCGATTGTTGGGCACAGTCGTTTTCGGGTTACCGTGTCAAATTTAGTAAACACGCGTTCAACTCTCGACAAAATATTTTCGACCAAGCGCGTGGCGTTCTCTTCAGGTGTCCCGTCGAGGTCTTTTGGATTTTTCTCAATTGATTTCGCCATGCCTTCAATGAATTTTTCCTTTCCCAACTTCTGAACAATGTCGAACGCCTTTGCTGACCATTTTGAGACAAATTCATACTGCTTTGTTAGCGTTGAAGAACGACTTGCCATAAATGCGACGGTGTCGGGGCCAACGTGATTGGCAAGCTCCAGAGGTTTACTGCCATCCATGGTCTTGATCTTCGATTGGTACATCGCAGACACGCGAATGCCATCATCCTGGAGCGACGAAAATGCGATCGTCGCACCGGGATCTGGAACTAGTTCTCGCCAGTCGGTGAACAGTTCTTCGAACAGCGCGATTGTCTCGCCAGTCACTTGTTCCTCGTCCATCTCACCATTTTCGTTCAACGCCTTAACGATCATTTTGACCGTGTACTTCCAAGTATCCGACATCTGCTGCATTGATGTCATGCTTTCGGCAACCTCTTTGCTCATGTAGGCAACATTGACGATCGTATCGCCACCTTCCATCGCTGCACGTAACTTCCTCGCAAATGGAGTGTCGATCAGCAGAGGAGCGTTCCCAAAGTCAATGAACTTCTCTTTGTCACTTGCCACTCCCAGCATCAACAAATCATCGACAATTCCCAACGCGATGGAAACCTTCTCGGCATCACCTACGACTTCGACCAGTTTCTCAATCCCCGGTGATTTGAGTTCTTCTAGCAGTTCATCCAAGGGGATATCGGACAGACGGACGTCGATTGCCATCATGTAGTGGCCGTCCTCATCGACCACCTTCCACCAATTCTTAATCCAGCGAAAATCTTTGGGGATTGCCTTCATGCCTTGCTCCGCCAGAGACTGAAGCAATTCAAGCATTCCTTGGAACTCTTCTGGTTCGTCTAGTCGCGCCCCTATAATCATCGTTGGGCACTCAACATCCGCAAAACTTTCACGGTATGACTTGCTCAGCGTCTCAATGAATTTTTCCTTGGCCTCTTCGTCATTTCCTATATTCTCATTGGGCATTGACTCCAAAATGGACATTTGGAATTTCGACAATGCTCGATTAAATGCAATCGCATCATTGTCGACGTAGATAAACAGCTCATTGTCGACGACCTCTTTTGCGATTTGCCAAACCGATTGAAACACCACGCTACCGACAGTATCACCATATCCTTTGAGATACACCGCAAACGGATTGTCTTCGTTGTACTCTTCATAGCCCCGACTCTTACCACGCCGATAAGCTTTCTTCATTCCTTTGGCGACGTCAGTCGACTTGAGGTTCGACCAAGCATTGCTTTCAAAGAGACGCTCAAGTAACGCTTGATGGTTCATCGTCGAGAAATAGTATCCGGTAGACTGAGGGACACGTTCCAGTGATCCTTGTTGAGGTTGGCTGACTGGCTGCGCTTCGGCTTGTCCAAATGCGTTGCCGGGGCAGGTTAGGCAAATAACCGTCAGTAAACATATCCTGGCCAAAGTTTGTGCAGTCTTCATTGATGTCCGCCGTTGTGAGTAAGGTTCTTGCCGACCCTTATTGAAGCGTTTTCATCAGCGGTTTGCAACGCGTGGTCCGAGTTTTTTCAGTAGTAGAGGCCGCAAGAACTTGGATGCCTTCTAGCTAAGCAGAAGAGTCTATTGCGAGATGCGCTGGTTGTACTCTCGCAATCCAACGCAAGTGAAGGGTCGCTAGAACCGATAGTCCAACGGATGCATTCTGTTAGGATCACCGAAGGCACTTCTGATACGGTCCCCCACATTGGACCGCCTACGATAGGCGGACGGCGGACAGTCGCTTCCGCTACAGAGGTTGCCAGCCAGATCTGATCGGTTGATGCTGACCGCGTGGTTGGCAAGTAAGCCGCCGCTCTGGCGAAAGATAGCCTCGGTGGCCAATTGTAGGTCAACTTGCGCCCGATCAAACTGATTTTGCGCTTCCGCCATCCGGCGCACGGCGTCAAGTAGCAAGTCTACTGTTACCCCATCGGCCTCAAAAGCCGCTTGGCGAGCGCCGTACGTGTCTTGAGCGGCCCGCATGCGGTTGTGGGCTAGTTGAGCTGACCGGAAGGCTAGTCGATGGCCACGAATGGCCGACCCGAGCTCATGGGCTATCTGTTTCTCTTGTTCGATCAGAACATTCTTCTCACGAATGACCTTAAGCTCCGAGTTCCGAACCCCGGCCCAAGCTTGCCTATATCCGATTGGCACGTCAAGCGTCACTCCCAGTTCCCATTCGTTGTGGTCGCCAGAGACGCTGTCCGTCAAAGCGCTAGAGAAGCGACTGTCCCCGCCTACCAAGCGATCGCCAAAACCATTGTTACGGAACGTAGCGATTCCATCGAGGCGCGGCTGGAGAAAGTTCTTCGAAGCGAACAATTCAAGTTCGCGCTGCTTGAGCCTCCATAGTTGCTCCTGAATCTCGGTTCGGTTGGTCAAAGAATCCGACAATAGCGAGTTCCACTCCCACGCGACGTCTCCCATGAAAGGTTGCTCGGTTGGACGAATGATCGTGCCATCTGACTGAGGCAATCCGAGTAAGCGGCGCAGGTTGGCTTCGGCCTGAAGAACACCAGGCGTGCCTTGGCTGTCTCCATTGAATGCCAGCACTGTCTGTTGCTGGAATTGATAGAACTGCTCACGCGCTTGAGCCTCCTTGTCAGCTTCGCCGCCGGGAAGGCCGTTGTCAAACTTGGCCTTTACTACGTTCCACGTCTCAAGCGATCCGTCTCGAGCGGTGCGGGTGGTGTCAAAATTTCGATAAGCAAAATACAGCCCCCAGTATGCACTGATGACCTCATCGATGAATGTAACGACTCCCTGCTCGAAGCGCGCTTGTGAGATCTTGTTGTTGATTCGCGCGATTGCAATCCCCGATGTGTTGCGAAAACCGGGGCGATTGTTTGGGCCAGCGATTTGGTTAAAAGCGAATCCACTGCCTTGTAAGAGAGGCTGCCGCGCTGTTGCCTCCCAAAACGTCGAATACGATGAAGGGAAGGTGCTAGAAATGTTATCGTTGTTGTCGTATCGAATGTTGGAACGAACGTTGTATTGCGTTCCGTAAATGTTGGTCTTGTTGATCTGGAGATCTGCGGTCGTCAGGTCTTGAACTACCTCCGTGGCTCCTCCACCTAGAATCGAGTTGTTGAAGACATTATCGTTGTTGGCGTGAATGAGAGACGCTGACAGGTTCGCGTCGAATTGAGCCAAAGCAGCGTCGACTCCAAAGACCGGGTCAGTGGCATTGATCGCTGGATCTAAAGCGGATTGTACCGAGGTCGGATTGGAAAGTATCTGGGCGCCAAGGCTACGGATGGCTTTGGTGTTTGTGAAAGCTAGGTGGATCGCTTCCTCCAAGCTCATCGGCCGCGCTGTTTGGGGTAGGTCGCTGTCGAAAGTGACCGGTGGCGCGAGGAACTCGGCGCTCAAATCGGATTGGTATCCGTTTGCCCGTGGATCGACATCCTTGAACTGGTCCACCGACTCCTCGGTGTGGTTCAGTGACGGCCCCGCGAAGATGTCCGCAGTGTTGCTGGCAAACTGAACAGCAGTACGGCTATGGCATCCGCCGCAGGTTGCTTGCAAAACCAGCGCGCAGACGGCAATCCAAGTTATGTTTACGTGGTATTTCACGGCACCAAAGGCAGTCTGGAAACGGAGGTTTCGTTAGCGACGAGCCCTAGCCCGTCGTTAAATGCGTATCGACAGATATAATCCGCATCAGAAAGGAAATAGGATCCAACGGAGCAATAGGCAATACGAGTGCAGCCCGTACAACCGTTAAACTTTCACTCCAGTGCGTTGGTGAGATCCTTTCCAACTGCCCTGAAACAAATCTTAGTGATAGTCTTCCGTTTCTTGATCAGCCAGCCACGTCTGGTTATTGGCCGGTCCGAACAGTTTCGCGACGCTCTGAGAACTATTCCGTAACGTTCGGTTTACCAGCCACCACATACCAAACGCAACGCTGGCCAAAATAAGAAGCGCTGCCAGCGCAAGTTTCCGCAACCGATCTTTCAGTGAATCCACCGGCTCGATGACTTGTGGGTAACCTTCGACCGCCAAAACAACTAGGCCAGTATCGATCGATACTGCATCATCTGGATCGGCGGCTTCGTCTACTTTGGTTGATTCTTGCGTGGAAATTGGTTTCCGCTTAATGGTCACCGGTGCGGTAGCAGCAATCGACCGCTTTCGATAATCAACACCCTCCTCCTCATCGCCCATCGGATCAAAAAAGTCAGTTACCACATCCTGCGGAGTAACAACTGTCTTATGTGACAAATGGGGAGGTATCACATTTTTGCTCTTTCGAATTGCGGTCAACAACGGATGCTCTAGGATTGTGCGAGTCTTTTGTCCATCTTCTCCATCACGATTGTCGACCAGCATCACGTATTGTTCGGGGACATTGGGAAACTCCATAAAATCTCCCAGCTCAACAGTGACGGCAACGATCCCACGGGCTTTTCCATCTCGAATAATGGGCGCCGAAAACGCAACCTTCCACGTGTTGGTCGCCTGCGACTTAAAAATCGCCGAAAGATGAGGTTGCCGAATGATCTTCCGTTCGGCAAACGCATCGGGAAGTCTGACTTCTGGAGTTGCTCCCTCGTCAGAAGCGTCCTGCTTGTACTTCAGATCCTGATTCTCGCCGGTGAAGTAGGTTCGGAAAGCATAATTGTTCAGCAAGGTGTGGTTGTCCGCTTGAAAAACGGAAGAGATCTGGTTGCCTTCTCGGTCGGTGATGAACCAACTGCTGGCCTCAGGATAATCTTGATCAACGTCGTATAGTCGTTTGGCCAAATCGGGTACGAGCGCCCCGCGATCGGGATGATCCATCAACATCTTTCGCGCTTTGGCGACACGGGGATTCGTTTCGATCCGCAATCCGTCCTCCCAACGCGTATTGTGAATGGGATTGGCAATAAGTTGACGGGCCTTCTGCAATTCAGGATTGGAGTCGAACTTGTCGAACTTTTTCAGAAATGCTTCATCTTTGGCCAGTTGTTCTACCACGCGGAAGTACTCGAGAATTTGCTCTGCCGCCGATCTTGCAGCCAGCTGCGACTTAAATTCATTGCTCTCCTTGGCCTTGGCTATCACAGCGTCGGTTGTGTCGGTTGTCGCTTGGTTAAACGCCCAACTTCCAAAGAGGCTCATCACGCCCATCAGCAACAGCGGACCAAAAATGCCGAGTAGTAACAGCGGACGGCGTGCGCGTTTGCTCTCACGTTGCCGCAAGGCGAACAAAACACTTTGAATACTGGGAAATCGATCGTTGGGATCGAATGCGATACAACGGCTAATGATATCTGCCAGTGAACGGTCAACGCCAGCAATGTTACGATGATCTGTCGGAGGAGGAGATTCTTGGAGCGCCGATCGATAAGCAGTCAGGCGATCGCCGATTCCAGCTGACGATTCAATCCTTTGAGTCAATGCTTCGTCGCGATACGGTGGTGCGCCGGTCAACATCCTGTAAAGAATGGCTCCCAACGCATAAACATCCCAACGCGAATCGGGCGCCGCTGCGAGATCAGCTTGCTCGGGCGCCATATAGTAAAGCGTTCCTAACGCACCGCTGCGATCGCTGGACAAACGTGACTGACCAAAATCAGCAACGCGCGGTTTCGCGTCCTCATCCAGCAAAATATTTGCCGGCTTAAGATCACAGTGCAGGATACCTTTACCATGCAGGTGCATCATTCCCTGAGCAATCTCTTGAAATAATTCGACGGCATCGTCCGGTGGATAGACGCCGTGTTTTTGGAGTTGGTCCTCCAGCGACCCTTGTTCAATGAAATCCATCACGTAGTAGGGAGGCTGAGCTGTCCACCCGACGTCGAGGAGCTGCACGACGTAGCGATCGGCAGAAAGTACGACCAACTTTTCTACTTCTTGAGCCAGTTGCTGAACGTCGGTTGCTGACCGCTGCGTGTAGAACTTGACGGCAACACGTCGACCGGTCTTCTGGTTGGTGGCCCTCCAGACCTCTCCATAGGCCCCGCTGCCGAGAAACTGATCCAGAACATATCCTGGGATGTTCGCTGGCGGACGCGTCGGCTCGAGGCTCAAGTCGCGCGCCTTGTCCAGTGCGTCTTGTGATTGATGTTGGGTTTTGTCAGCTGCCATTTTCGGTGACAATAGAGGGCGAACGGAGCGAGGCGGGTGAACAGTGTATTTTTAGTAACGCCCTACGGCGAGTGCTGCTCAATGCACTGAGCGGCAAGGCGCTAGCCGCCGGTTTTGGGACGCGACGTACCGACGGTTAGCGCCTTGTCGCTCACGAAAGCTAATTGCTTGTAAACAGTTTACCATTAACCGGCGACTCATCCATGACGGAATCCAAATTCTCCAGCTCTTCACTGGCACTTCAATAGGTGATTGATGAAACAAACGATTGACGCGGTTTTGTTTGACAT
>CAZDBE010000013.1:0-33360 GCA_964503675.1 uncultured Pirellulaceae bacterium
GTTGAACACCGCAGGAGTACCCCATTTAACGCAGAAAACGACACGTCAAATTTGTCGTGACGCCTATGGCACTAATGCCTACGGCCTTTGCGGAAATGAGGATGTAGGGCAGCTGTCGGCTTGGTATGTTTTGGCTGCGATGGGCATTCATCCGATCAATCCTGGAGACAACATTTATCAAATCACCAGCCCCGTTTTTCGCAGCATTGAAATCAATCTGGACAGCAAATATTACTTCGGAAAAACATTCAGAATTCTGGCAAACAACAATTCAGAGGAGAATATTTACATCCAAAGTATCAATCTAAATGGCGAACCTTTACATAGATTTTGGATTACCCATCAGGAGATCACAGAAGGCGGTCTTCTAGAAATGGAAATGGGCCCCGACCCCAAAATAGATTAACTAGGAGGAAGGCCTCTGCCTTCGTTAACTTAATTGGCAGAACAATGGATGGCAGAACAATGCGCCCATGAAGTCTGGGCCACGTCACTACGCTCTACGGAGCGCAAATGAAAGCAGGCCGGATAGAAATCCGACCTGCTTAGTGTTTTCTAATTTCGGGATCAAAATCGGCTCACTTAGTAACCTTGCCATTGTCCAAACAATGGTCGACCGACCGCTTTGCCGATTCGTGGTCTATCGAGTCGCGGAGGTGTAAACAGTGAAGGAACATCCAACTGACCGAGTGTTCCACAGCACGATGGGACTGCAGAATAGTCTTGCTGGGTTTGGATAGGGGCTGCATGGGCACAGTTGCGACAACCGCCAGCCAATTGGCCAGTTGACACTTTGCCTTTACCGCGGCAACCTTGGCAACCTTGGCGTTGAGTGGCAACCTGAGCTTGATAGGCCTCAGGCGACGGAGCGTACTCAGGCGCGTACTGCATCGGGGCCTCTACGTAGGCAGCATTTGCGCCTTGGAACTGTTGAGCTTCAGCTTCGTTGCCAGTCAAAACGGTGAGAACCGCAACAGCAGCTGCAGCAAGGGAGAGTAAATCAAATCGCATTTTGGAGTCCTTCTCAAAACGAACGAAGACAAGCCGAGCCCCGTGGGGGAATCCGACCACTAATCCCGAACTGTAGACAAATTCGTTGTTCTGCCAAATATCACTTTCGCCAAGATCTCATGTGAATAGCCACTTTATGTGTGCCTGATAGTCTCGGCTGCATCGGAGACACCTCAGCTCGGCGGTCCCCGCCACAATCGATCCTATCGCTTTGAAGGCAGCTATGGGCTTGTTGCAGTAAGGCAGTCTGAATCTACATGCCAAACTGGCCGGTCATCCATGAAGTCACGCGTCCGCAAGCCGCTTCGCGGTTTTCGATGATGCGGAAAGTGTGCTCTGATTTCGGATAGTACTCGACCTGCAATTGCCCTTCGTCCGGCAGCAGACCGTACATTTCCTTGAACTGCGACCGGCCGCAGATGTCATCGTAGCCGTCGGTGTACAAAAACAGCATTCTTACGCCACGGTTCATCAATGATTCTAAATCGCGAATCACCAAGTCCTTGTCCAAGTCCTCGCCAAAGAATTCACCTTCGGCCAGAGTCTGGCCAGCACCTTCCGAATCCGACGAATTCTCTCCGGTCAATCGGCGCTTGATGGCATTCCGCCAAAAACGAGGTTTCAGCATTCGTCCAACCTTGTGCCGCCAGAAAAACCCAAGCGTTCGAAAGACGATGCCGTCCATAAAGACCGAACCGACAATGCGGTCGTCCGTCACGGAAACTTGATGAGCGTTATAGGCTCCACTACAAAGGCCGATGATCACGAATCGATCGACGCCCGTTTCTTTTTGCAAGTGATCCATCGCATCACGCACGTCCAATTCGGCACGGTTGAGTGTGTCGATCTTGCCCGTACGCTGGGCGCTGTCGCCAAGCCCTGACAGATCCAGTCGCAGTGTTGAGTAACCGGCGTCTGCCAATTGGCGAGCCAAATCGACGTGCAATCGGAATGGGCCAACGCGATGAACGATTCCCGCGTTGAGAATCAACGCGATCGGCGCATCCTCTACAGCAATGGCATCGTCGGGCGTCGTAAGAATCCCAAACAGCCCGCCTTGCGGACCGAAGTGACAAACCGTTTCTTGGATTGGTTGTTCTGTCGGCTGGGTGTTTATCTGAATCATTTCGTCACTCCCGTCGCTGATGAAACACTTTCAACGGAGCCTTGATCGATGGTCGGAGCAGCGACTAACGCAGGACTAGCCAACGCGTTGAAGTCGTTCAAGCGCTCAAACATCGCCTTCGTTAAATCCACAATCTGCCGTGCCGTCTGCGAACGTAGCCACGCCGTTTCCAGTGAACGCAAATCATTCCAGTTGTATTCTTCATCGACACGAACAACGTTTTGAATCGACGGCTCAACATGAACAAAATTAACTACCGGTTGCTCTGGCACAACGATCAACTGAGGCTGTACCACAGTCGAGAAATCATTCTTTGATTCGGAAATTGATTCGATCAACGAACGTGAGTAACGCGATCCAAGGATTTCCTCGACCAGTTCATCGTTGGGAGTCTTCATCTTGCAGACCCACAGATCTAGCATCCGGCGATGCATCGCTCGCAGTTCCTCTAAGTAACTTTCTCCGTCTTCAATGGGTTCCCACAGCACTAGCGAGTTAACATCCTTGGAATGCCGAGCTGCTCGGGCCGCCAGCATAGCACCCATTCTCAACCCCACCAACATTACCGTGCCAGCACCAGAGAGTTCTTTCACTCGCTTGATACCGGTAAGAACATCGCGCGTCCACTGGTCCAGTGATTGAACGTCCTGCAGGCTACCGGCCGAATCGCCCATACCGCTGTAATCCATGCGCAACACATGAGCTCCATTGCGGCACAACTGGTTGGCCATCAGGCGCAAACACCAGTGCGTGCGAATATACTCTTGCCCGATCGGCGGACAGATCAATACCGCGCGTGACGGTTTGGCTGCGATACCGCGCGGACGATGATGCACACCGAACAACTGTGACTGTGGGTTTCCAAAAAAGTGATGCTTCATCGTTCTACCGTTTCCAGAACCCTTTCAGCGTTTTAAGGATTCTTTGGTCGCCCGGTTCGGCCGCATCATCGGCATTTGACTGAGGAGGCGATTTCTGTGCAGGTTTGGCCGCATTGGAACCAACTCTGGATTTTTGTGCTGGAGGATCGACAGGCGATTGAGTCACCGCGGTAGCTTCGCCGCTTGCAGGAACCGTGTCTAATGTCGCGTCAGCAAAAGCATTGGTTGCCGCTTCGGCGGAATACTGATCCGAAAACTTGTCGGCCAGTTGCTCCAAAGTGCCGATCAGAAAGTCCTGTGGCCCTAGCACGTATCCAGTTTCTTCTTTGACAGCCGCAATCACACGCATCACTAGCAGCGAGTGGCCACCAATGTCAAAGAAATTGTCATTCAGGTCGATTTGATCAGTCTCAAGCGCTTCAGACCAAACGCCGGCAAGAAACAACTCCGCCGGTGTCTGCGGTGCCGCAACGTCTCGATCGCCACCGGCATCCGCGGAGTCTTTGACTTCGGCTTTGGGAGCTGGCAACGCGTTGTAGTCGATTTTTCCATTGTTGGTTTGCGGC
The DNA here is from genome assembly GCA_964503675.1 of uncultured Pirellulaceae bacterium. Classification (GTDB taxonomy): domain Bacteria; phylum Planctomycetota; class Planctomycetia; order Pirellulales; family Pirellulaceae; genus Mariniblastus. The sequence goes on from CAZDBE010000013.1 coordinate 3,585, forward strand.
ATCGCTTCAAGTACGACGAAGTTCTGCGGGATCATGTAGTACGGCAGTCCCTGACGCAAATGATCCTTCAACTGGGCTGTTGTCGCCGACTGTCCAGACTTAAAAATGCAATAGGCCACCAAGCGAGTGTCGCCCGGCGTGTCTTCTCGAACGATGACGACGTTGTGTTCGATCGCCGGATGAGATTTAAGCGTGCTTTCGATCTCACCAAGTTCAATACGGAACCCACGGACTTTGACCTGTTTGTCATTGCGACGCAGAAATTCAAGGTTCCCGTCAAACCGAAAACGCGCTAGATCGCCTGTCTTGTAGATTTTGTTGCAGACATAATCCGCGAAAGGATTGCGATACCGGTTAGTGATGAAACGCTCGTCGGTCAAGTCTTGGCGGTTTCGATATCCGGCCGTCACGCCCGCTCCACCGATGAATAACTCTCCGGCACAGCCGATGGGAACTTCGCGTCCTTGGTCGTCCAAAATATAAATCTGTGTATTGCCGATGGGTTTGCCGATCAGAATGGGCGCTGCAGGATCAGTGATTTGAAACACTGCAGACCATACAGTTGTTTCGGTTGGACCGTACATGTTCCACAACTGGCCACAGCGTGCCAGTAAAGGTTCAACAAGATCTGTCGGCATCGGTTCGCCGCCGCAGAGCACTTTCAAATCGGATTTACCTTCCCAACCAGCTCCAATCATCAAACGCCACGTCGCTGGAGTCGCTTGAAGCAGCGAAATGTCATGCTGCTGAACTTCCTTAGCCAATCTGTTGCCATCGGCCGCGGTCAGCGAATCGACAATCACGACCTTGCCACCAAAAATGGTGGGCAGGTAAAGTTCTAGCACGGCAATATCAAATGACAGTGTTGTCACCGCCAGAAGGGAATCGTCAGCGGTGAAGCCCGGTTGTTGTTTCATTGAGTACAGAAAGTTGACCACCGCGCCATGTGGCACTTGGACACCTTTGGGTTTCCCCGTAGATCCAGACGTGTAAATCACGTAACTGATATCCGACGGTGTCGCAGGGCAGTCAACCGAAGATGATTCCTGAGCATCAATTTCTTCGGTCGCTGCATCGATCACGATCATGGGTTTGCCAAACGCCTCGACCTGCTCGATCAGATCCGATTGAGTGACAACCAGTTTCAATTTCGAATGATCGCACATGTACTGCAATCGGTCGGCAGGGTAAGCCGGATCCAAAGGAACGTATCCGGCTCCCGTTTTCGCAATTGCGTACAGCTGAACTAGCATCTGCTCGCTGCGGTTAACGCATATACCAACCAAATCCCCGGCTCCGATGCCTTGTAAAATCAGATACCGGGCGATCTGGTTGGATCGTGTTTCCACTTGTCCGTATGTAAGTTCTTTGTCCTCGAATACGACGACTGTCTTGTTTGGCGTCGCTGCGGCTTGTCGCGAGAACTCTGCAGCTAACGTCGAATTTGTTGGATACTCCATGTCCGTCGCGTTGAAATCAACGATCATTCGTTGACGTTGATCGATGCTTACCAGCGGCAATTCACCAACAGACGATTCCGGAGAATCAACGACGCCGCCGAGGAAAGCTTCAAAGCCCTCGAAGTAGAACTCCATCGCTTCGGCGGAGAACAGGTCTGAGTTGTATTGAACCTGCATTTCGACAGATTTGTCCGGATGGATCACGCCGTTAACGAACCACTCGAAATTCTCAAAACTACGTGGCTCAACCAGCACATCTACCGTCAGGCCGGTGAATCCTACGTCGCTGGTGTCGATGCTCGGATCGACGTTGAAACTAATGCTCAACATCGGCGCTCGAGATGGATCGCGCGGCGGAGCAAGTTTTCGCAGCAGAGTTCCGTACGAATAGCATTGGTGGTCCAACGCGTCTAACAGTGTACTTCGGCTGGATTTCATATAGTCGACAAACGAAATGTTAGCATCGACCTTCGTTCGCCATGGCAGTGCATTAACGCAGTGTCCGACCAAGTCCAGTTGATCCATCGCAGCTTGTCCGGCCGTTGGGATGCCGATGCAGAAATCATCGTTGCCGCTGATGCGCGAGACGTAGGCGCTGAATGCGCTGAGCATCACATTAAACATACTGCAACCAGATTCGGCTCCGACCTTGCGCGCCCGTTCAACCAATTGGCTTGAAAGAACGTGATCGTGACGAGCACCGTTGTAGGTTCGCAGCGACGGACGTTTGTTGGTGATGGGAAGATCAAGTACTGGAATGATATCGGCAAACTGCTCCGTCCAAAACTTCTCATCGGCTTTGCCTTTTGGGTTGGCGAAGTACTCTTCCATCTTTTTTGAATAGTCTTCGTATTGATTGGCTGGCGGTAGGTCGACCTTAACATCTTCGACAATCGCGTCGTAGCATTTCCCCAGATCACGCGCAAACACTGCCAGTGACCAGCCGTCCATGATGATGTGGTGAGCCGTGAAGGTCAGTTTGTGGTGTGTGTTTGAGATCTTCTGTAAAACGCAGCGCAGCAACGGTCCGTTCTCAAGATCGAACGGCTTGTGGCCTTCTTCGTGGATCAGCACGTCCTGAGCCGTCGCAGATTCGGATAGGCTTTTTTCGGAAAGATCAACATAACGAAACTCATGATTGGCGTCGGCCATAACTTGGGCGGTCTGACCATCGGAGGAGAACGTTGTCCGCAGGCCAGCGTTGCGAGTTACGACTTGCCGCAGCGCTTGCTGGAGTGCTTCCGCGTTCAATGTGCCTTTGAGGATCAGGCTGCTGATTTCGTTGTACGAACAATTGGCTTCAGGACTTTGGAGGCTGGAAAGCCAGATCTCCAATTGCGCCTCGGTAGCCGGATACTGTTTTTCGAAGCTTGCGGCGATTGGGCCAACCGAAACCTGTAGAGGTGTAATAGGATCGTTGCTTAAGAAATTGTTCATGGGGAGTTCTATGTGACTTGATGCCGTTGGATATTTTTGGTTTAAGAAGCGCAGTGAGGGGTATTGTAAGCGAGCCGAGATGACGTAAGTCACTGGTGGGGGGTGTATAGCGGTAGGACTGAAACGTAGCTTTTATCTGGGCGCCCGTTGGAAAAAGCGGATCCGTAAGCCGCTTTTTTTCGCCGTGTTTTCCCTAAAAATGGGAAGGGCAGGTGACGAGCTGCGAAATCCAGCACCGGTATGTGCGGGTTATGCGGGTTGTCACTTGGCAGCTAGGGCGGGAGAGAAGTGGCCGGCTACTGAGAGAAGACCCAGATGTTTTTAACCGTAGAGAGCACAGAGAATCACAGAGTTCCGCGCGAGCACGTCCTCTGTGGCTGGCTGTTCGCTCTAGACTGCTGTCGGCTCGAATCCCAACAACCAGCGCGTCATCCTCCATAGTGGAACGGCGTAGATGAGCATTGAGACGAATGTAAACCAAGCCATCCATCGAGCATTGCGGCGTCGGGAAAGCCAAACCGGTGCATAGGCGAAACAGGTTGCCAACCACACAAATGGCAGCACCATCACCCAACCATACTGAAACTCTCCATTGGTCAGCCACGCTGCAATGAATCCGTTGATCGTCAACGACAGTACCAAACCGATTCCCAATGCATAGATGAACGATCGTAAAGCCATGGACCACATCAACGTTGCAGAGAACGCCGCTAGCCCGGTCAGCACGGATGGCCAGAGTGGTACGGTATGACCAGAAAAGAGATAGATCACAACACTTCCAAGCGCTGCCGTAATGAGTGTCAAGAACGCCGGAAACAAAACCCTAGCCAGAAGCAGCTCTCGCCCGTGCTCCCTATGCTGCTGAAAGAAAATTAGATTCGAATTCAATTTATCTCGGTAGAGCGCACCCCATCCAAATCCATAGCCTGTGATCAACATCACCAGAAGCAGACCAATATGCATGTCCTGCGTCACTTTCAAATCCGATGAGTAAAGATTGCGCGAATCTAACACCATATAGAACAACCAAGCCATCACCCCGACTGACACCAGCGCTAGTTGCGGCATCATAGCTTGCTGTCGAACGGACTGCCAACAAAGCGCCGGAAAGCGATCGCGTCCCGGCATAGCCAACCACGCAGGCGTCGGTATCCCCAGCATCCCGGGCAATGACGCCCAGAAAAAATCTTCTTGCGTGTGATCCATTGGAGTGCCAGAGATCGCCCTCTTCAAACTCATCGGACGCCTTCGCAGCCAAAACAACGGGATTAAGACTGCCGCGACAAACGCCAGTGCCAAGACGTATTTTGAAGCGGTCGGATACCCCCAACTCTCTGCTGATGGGTCACGTATCGATTCAGGAAATAGTCCATAGCTGATACTAGCAGCACACAAAAGCCACGCCAGAGGCAGCGCACAAACAACTGACATCCACGACGTTGACCAAAAACTGCAGCAGATCAGGCAGGAAACAAACACTGCTGTGACAACAAGCGCTAAAAGGTAATGAGGGATAAGCCATTCATTACCCCCAACCCCAAGTTCAAAAACATTTCCGCACAACCATAACACGAACAACCGCCCTAAAACCTGCATGCACAAAAACAATACGATTGCCGAAGCCGCGATCAACAGTTTGACGCAACCAACAAGAAAGCTGCTGACGGGCAAGTTGCCTAAAAAGTCGCGTGTCCGACTCTCATATTCCGTAACAAATGAGATAAAGCAAGCCACCAGTGCAAAACCGCACGTGAACAGACCGACGATATGTAGCGAAAGCCAATAGAAGTCTGACTGTACTTGTAGTTGCCAAGCTGCAAGCGATAGCATCACTACACTGGCCAAACTCAAGACGGCAAACGACTGAGATAGATCAGCACACTGCTTCCAAATCAGCGCCATAGTTGGCGACATGCGGTTCTGTGTTCCAAGCGGCGAGTTCGAATGCAGTCCGGGTGTTAACAGACTATTACTCATGGCCAGAGTCCCCCGCGTGATCGTGCGACGCGTTGGCAAACGATTCAGTAGAGTTACCTTTGGCCGGTTTGACCAACGGATAGCAAACCGCAGCCGATGTCTGCGACTTCATCAGCGCTACGAAGATCTCTTCTAAACTAGCACAGTGGACTTCGACGTCGACGATGTTTTCCTGTTGTCGGAACCTATCGACAGTCCCTACCGCAGCATCAAACAGTACCAGCTGCTGCCGTTTGCGTCCTTGGCCTTCGTGGCTAACCAATTGACAAGTACTTGTATCAATCGCAGAATCTGGAGTTTCCACTGTGACGATCCAGCGCTCAAATCTGGCTTTCAGATTGGCCAACTCATCGCAAGCCACCAATTGTCCTTTGCGAATCACTGCCACCCAATCGGCAACTCGTTCGACCTCGCTGATCTGATGACTGGACAGTAGCACCGTCCGCCCCTGAGCAGCGATGTCGATCATAGATTCGAGGAAGTGTCGGCGAACGATGGCGTCCAAGCCGGAAGTGGGTTCGTCAAGGATTAACAACTCGGGTTGATGAGCCATCGAGAGAGCCAGTGCGACTTTTGCTTGGCCTCCCTTGCTGAGATTTTTAACTCGTTGGTCTAGATCCAAATCAAAGTTATTGGCCAACTGATCGAAGGTAGCAAGAAAACCTTCAGGATAGAAACTGGCGGTGAAATGAGCGATTTGACGGACGGTCATCCATTTGTACATTGCTGGAGAATCGGAGACATATCCTGTCCGCCGCCGAATTGCCAAACCGTCCTTAACGGGATCCATTCCCAGCATCTTTAGCGTGCCAGAGTCCTGCCGTTCGAGCCCTAGCATTGAGCGAATCAGTGTGGTTTTTCCCGCTCCATTTTCGCCCAGTACGGCGAACACGACTCCCGACGGAACCTCGAAGGAGACACCGTCAAGCGCCACCGTTTTGCGAAAGCTCTTGGATACATTTTTGACTTCGATTACAGGGTCCATTATCGGCCTCTATTTGGTCAAACGTTTCGTTGGTTTATCACACTTCCGCCAGTTACTTTGATCGGGCACCTACTTCAATCCTCGCTCCAGCAGTTGTCGAATCTCGTCATCGGACAATTGGCTGCGGCGAGCCTCGTGGATCATCGATGTCATTTGTTGCTTGAAGACACGTGTGCGAATAGTTTTGCATTTTCCCCGCGCCGCTTTGGTAACCTTCATTCCCGCCCCACGTACCACCTCTACGACGCCTTCGGATTGCAAATCGCGATACGCCCGAGCTACTGTGTTCGGGTTGATCGCCAGATCACGCGCCAGCGCTCTGACCGAAGGCACGTGCTCCCCCGGCACGATGATCCCGTTGGCGATCGCAAACGCTACTTGGCGATAGACTTGCTCCCACACGGGTACGCCGTTGGATGAGTCAATTTCGAAATACATGCGGCCACACTCGCAAGAAAACACGCACGAATCGCCAACTGCTGCGACCCGGTGTGTTACTGTATCGACACACCACACCAATGTCAATCAGATTTCTTGTCGAAATCCAAAAACTTTGTTTGTGTGTGCCGGCCATGGTTTCCCAAGAATAGCGCCCGATCGAATTAGTCACAGTGTGCAGCGAGGATCAAAGAGTTCTGTGCGTGCATCAACTCGGCGGTTCGACGACTATCAATCGCAGCTCTCGTGATAGACAGGAGGACACTGTGTTAGGTCAACAATGTCTTGCTACTACGTGTAAGAAGGAGAAAAGTAGATTCCTTGTTCGCCAAGTGCAAAGCGACTAAGACTTCAAGACTCGCGCCGGAACACCCATCACGGTCGTTCCAGATCTTACTTTTGAGATCGCAATACTTCCGGCACCGATAGTTGCGCCCTTGGCGACGACCACACCGGGGAGGATCGAGGCATGCGATCCTAGAAAGACGTCATCTTCAAGCGTTACACCACCGGTTACATCGCTGTACGAACTAAGCTGACAGAAGCTGCCGATCGATGCGTCGTGGCCTATCGAGCAGCGAATATTCAAAGACGTGTGATCACCAACGCTAATGTCGGTCGTCAATACACAGTATGGGCAGATCACTAGGCCCACGCCCAATTCGACCCGAGGTCCAACCACTGCAGTTGGATGAATCACGTTCACGAAAACCGCATTGTCGTCGAGTTTTTCTTGGCAAGCGCGTTTCGCAGCCGGTGTCCCAACGGCGCAAACAAACACATCATCTTCAGCAGGTTGATACTCGCCGATCGTCCCCAACAGAGGAACATCTATCTCAAATGATTTTATCGCGTCAAGGTTGTCGTCGAGAAACCCCTTAACCTTCCATGGCGCACCCGCTTGCTCGCAGTCTCTAGCCCAAGCCAGAACTTCACGACCGAATCCACCAGCGCCAACAATTATCAAGTGTTTCATACAAATTTGAGTTTAGAGGATTAGGCACTTACGTGCATTTTCGAGACGCGTTTCCAGAGACCTGCCAGACAAGCTTCCAAACGTCTTCAACCGTTTGGCATTTCTCGAGTTGTTCTCCAGTCAAGTCAACGCCATACTCATCCTCGATCATCACAATCGTCACCAGAATTGCAAGCGAATCCCATTCTTCAAGTTCAGCTAGAACTGAGTCCTTGCATAGCGAACCGGGTTCGACACCATCGATCGTGTCCGTGAAGCGCGTTATAAAAGTTGATACGTCCATAGGTTCACCAAACGATAAAATAGATTACTTGCCAAAAACTGAAATGCCAAAATTGTCGATACTTTCAATAGTCGTCAGGGCTGTAGCCCACGAAAGTCCGACGCCAAAACCAGAGCAGATTATTCTTTGATCGACCGTCGAATCGGGAAGTACTTCGTCACAGATTGCCGTGGGAATCGAGGCCGACGACAGGTTTCCAAACTTCTCAACCGAAGCACTAGGTACACGATCGAGCGGAAATTTGAGCCTTTTGGCAATGTTGCCAATGATAAATCTGTTTGCTTGATGAAAGACCAGTGAGTCGATGTCCGTCACTCCTAGGCCGGAAAAGTCGAGGATCTCTCGAATCGCTTCCGGTTCGCGCTGAATCGAAAAATTAAACACCTCAGCACCGTCCATCAGCAGCGTTTCCTCAGACCGAGTATTACCTTTGGCATCTGTCGAGACTCTGGATGTTTCCGCAGATTTCGGCAAGCGAAAACCGCCGGCGGGAACCTGAATGTTCTCCCATTGTGAACCATCGGTATGCAGACAAAACCATGTCTCATTACCCTGTGAGTTTTTCTCGACAAGCGTGGCAGTTCCTCCATCGCCAAACAGAGAAGCGGCAGATCGATCTCGCGGGTGCACACAGCGACTCATCGTGTCGCCGGCGGCGAGCAACACACGCTCGCAACCTCCCGCCTCAATCATCAATGATGCCAAATGATATCCGTAGACCCAACCTGAACATCCAAGTGCTACGTCGAATGCCGCACAAGAAACTGGAAGTCCAAGGCGACCATGAAGTTTCGCCGCATTGCATGGTTGAAAGTGATCGGGCGTTTGAGTAACGAAAATGATTGCGTCGACATCACCATTGATTCGCAAGCGTCTTGCCGCGTCCTCACAAAGATCCAGAGACGTTAGGTCATCCGTTACGACGTAACGTTTGTTGAGCCCAATCGTCTTTTTAATCCGCTCGATTTGCGCTACCTTGCCGCCAAAATTTTCGATGTCGTCGTCGATACAGCGCTGCACAGGGCCTAGCGTCGTTTGTATGCCCGTGATCTGAGCAAAGTTAGTTTTTGATTTAGGCATCAATCCCCACTCTGCTCTTTTTAAAACGTGAGCTGACTTGGGTCGAGTCCACAATCTTGATTTTGGAGGGAATCTTGTAGGGTTCACATTTGCCAGCGCAGTGTTTGCGAATCGTGCGTTTGAGCGAAGATTGTTCGCTTCCTGATTTCAAAACAATTTCTGCCGCGACCGACTGACCAGTAATTGAACTTTCAACGCCATACACTCGGCAGTCAAGCACTTCATCCAACTGCATGAGTATGCCTTCCACCTCTGCGGGCGTAACTTTCTCACCACCGACATTGATGATTTCAGATAGTCGGCCAACGACTTTGATGAATTCTTCGTCGGCGACTTCCACGAGGTCCCCCGTTTTGAACCAACCGTCCTCGGTGAACCGATCAGATGTATGATTCAAGTAACCAAGGATCTGTGTTTTGCTCCTCAACCAAAGCTCCCCGTCAACGATTTTGTGCTCCATGTCGGGGTCGTTAAGCTTCAACAGATTGCTCGACGAAGACTTACTCTGCGTTTTGGTAATCCCTGTTTCACTGGTGCCAAAGGTCTGTACAAACCGCGTTTTGGGAAAACTTGCCGTCAGTCGCTCTAGCAGACCAGTGGGCATCGGCTCGGTGCCGTAAGTGATGATTTTTAGAGAGCTCAAGTCATATTTTTTCGTTGATCCGCACATCAACAACAGGTTTAAGAACGTTGGCGAGGTAGGCAGAATTTGAATCGCGTGCGTTTCAATTAGCTGTGCGATGGATTCGGCCTCGCGCGAGTCTGGCACAATCAATGTCATGCCGCTAGCTATGGCACTAAAAAGCGTATTGAAACCGCCGATGTGATCAAACAGCAAGAAGCTGAGGATGCGAAGTCGACGAGGTTTTCGCGTTTGATATGAATTGACCAGATTCGATAAGTCATGGATCATCGCCTTGGGGCGTCCAGCGCTACCGCTACTGAAGAGTACAAGCCCAGCGCGTTCCTTCTGGCTGAGCTGGGATATTAGTTGATGGGGAGCGTTTGATTGTTGAGTCTTCCCTGGAGTTGATGACTTCGACAGATCCCAAATCCAAGTCGCGTTTGATTCCGAGACGCGCTGTTGAAACTGATCGTAAGGAACCGAATCTGCAACCGGCACAACGACAGCCGCACGTACCATTAGCGCAATCATTGCGGCAAGCGATTCGACGCCAAACTCCGCCCGCAAGACGACGACGTCTCCGCAAGCGACACCACATTCATCAAGCAATGCCGCGACCGCAGCAGTCTTTGATTCTACTTCGCCGTAGGTGACAGTCTGCTCATTGCAGATAAAGCACGTGCGATCGCCAAAGTCTTTTATTCGACTTCGAAGCCAGTCCGTTGTTATCTCGCTGGTGGGAATTTGTTCAACCACGGACACCTCCGAGATAGATCACTTGTCCTGTAATGAACTCGCTCTCAGGTTTGATCAGAAATTCAAGCAGATTCAAAACGTCTTCAATCTTGCCAAGTCGTTTGATCGGCTGTTTTTCGATAAGCGATTCTATTTTCTGCTTGGGGACTGTCTTTGTAAGGTCCGTATCGATTGGCGTCGGGCCGATCGCGTTGACCGTAATTCCAAACGGCGCTAACTCAGCAGCAGCGGTGCGCGTCAGCGATTCTATCGCGGCTTTACTCGACGCGTAAACGGCTTCACCCTCCAGATCTAGCGGAACGGCAACGGTTGAGAAATTAACAATCCTGCCGAAGGAAGACTTCTTCATCCGTTTGGCGCACTCACGCAAGAAATAAAAGGAGCCATAGTAGTTAGTTTCAAAAACACTCTTCACCGTGCTACCCGGTGTCAACAAGCAATGGTTCATTGATGCGATTCCAGCATTATTGACCAGCAAGTCGATCTTCTTCGTCGCTTGAAAAAACTCACGAACCATCTTTGTGGCTGCGACTTCGTCAGAAACATCTAAAATCGTATGAGTGTAGTTGGCGTGCTCAATGGAGCCCTCGCCACGACTACAGCCCGCGACTTTCCAACCTGCATCAAGCAAGTGTTCCGCAATTGACTTGCCGATGCCTTTTCGTGTTCCGGTAACAATTGCATTGAGCATCGCGCACCTAATTGTCGGACGTTTCAAGTTGGCCTTGAAGCTCAACCACATAATCAGTCAATGTCGCGACTGTACGAAACGGTGAACGACGACGACTCATCGCGCGCTCATCGGCAAGAGTAACATTCAGATTGAGTGCTGATGCCAGTCGCTCCTCGACGTCGACAATCAGGCTTACCAATGTAATACTATCAACGTCACTGCGGCTCCCAATCAATGCAGTCTGATCGTCGGCGTTTTGCAGTGATGTAATTTCAAGATCCTCACCCAGTTCATGAACAGCAGTAAGAATTTGTTTGTAGATGTCTGTTTGAGAATGCGTCATCAAAGTTGGATTGGGTTAAGCGGATTAGGGAGAACCAAAACCACTCTAATTCCTATTTTTTAGAATTGGTGACACGGCCTCTGAAAAAACCAATGACCGGAAAAGTAGTTGAATTTCCCATTTTACGGAAGCGGAATTTCTGCTGTCATCGACTGGGTTGATGGAGCTCTCTGGAAAGCCATTAACAAACGGTTTTAGCCAAGAAACGGACGCCGAGGCGCGCGAGGGCAGATGACGCTAGTAAAGAGGAAGTGGGGAAATAGCGAGCAAGATTGGAATTGAAATCATTTTGTGACCAAAAAAATCCTCAGTAACTCTTAACAAATCCACGATCTGGAACACTGGCATTTTCGGGGGGCATCAACCATGCTCGCGAGACATTGATCCACAACGGGTGTGTTCTTGGGTTTCTCGGGGCCAAGGCTAGTGACGCGGACTGCCATAGCAGTCGGCCACCTCACCAAGACAGGGATACCAAACTTCATCGTTTGTAAAACAGCAGTGGTAACACACTTTCGCCAAGCCAGAGGCAACGCAATGCGACACAATGCAACATCAAGCATTTGTCCAGTCGAGAACGACTATTCCGCACTAGCCGGCTGCCATCACATCGAAAGCTGATTGAAACTCGGATGCTGGAAAACGGTGGGTGATGATTCCCGAGAGATCCAATCCACTGTTGATCATCGCCAGCATTTTGTACCACGTATCGTACATCTGTCGCCCATAGATGCCACGCACTGTCAACGCTTCCAAAACATCGAACTCAACCTTGTCGGCCGCTAGCCCAGCATCGCGATGTTACCGCCAATAATCATCGGCACCGTTGGAGGACGTTACCGGAATCTGACCTCCTTGCGGCCCGGCGAGGCAAACGAGAGAAGAACCAACTTCGGCAGTTTCTAGTTCCCCTTCCGATCACGATCTTTGATGAGTACAACAATGGCGACTGAACAAATTTGAGTTTCCTTCGGGAATACGTTACTCTTAACTTCAACTTAAACTGAGACCGCCGCCCGGTAATGCAGCCGTAAGTACATCGCGACCAACAATATGCCCGCGTGACGAACGTCAATCAAACTTGTTCAGTTCTAAAGAAGGTTCTACTGATGCCAGCCAACACTCCGTTGCGTTCCTTGCGAAGAATCAGCTTCTGCTTTTTGTGCTTGTTACCTTTATTCTACAGTACGATGACGGCAGTCGCACAAATCTTGGTCGTGACGACCGATGGCGCGCAGTTCATGGATGGCAAGAAAGTTGTTGCGCCAATTTCTCGCAACACGCAAATCTGGCCTCTAAAGCTTTCAGATGGTTGGGTGCTTGCCGTTGAGCCACGTTCAGGAGCACCCCACTGGATAGCGAAAAGTAGCCTATCGCCGCTGATACGCTCTAAGGAAAAACTCGCAAGAATTAAAGAGTTGGTCGAACAAGAAGATGTGCTGTGGGAGTACGGCAAGCGGTCGCCTTTGACTCCAAATCAACACGACGAAGTCATCGCGTGGGCATCAGAAATCCGATCCTTACGAGGCGACGCCAGTGCCGAAACGGGCGATAATTTGGTCAACGCTGGACGCATCGTATTGCGGGGGGAATCGTTCAGAGAAGCGGAAAAACTCTTCAAGCAAGGATTGGCAAATCGGCAACGCACATTCGGCGCTAACTCGAAACAAGCCGCAAAGGTGCACATGCGATTGGCGAACATCTATTTAGAGACGGGCGAATTAGTGCAGGTTGCCAAAAGCGCTAAAGCTGCAGCACTCATTAATGAAAAACTTTACGGCCAAGATCATCCCGACACTTTAGCGACCATGATCCCGCTAGCCCAAGCACTCTTCGCGGGTTCAGAGTACCAAGATGCGTTCAACATATATCAACACGTGGCCACCGCGTTCGATGAACACCACGGTGCTGGCCATGTCCAAGCAACCAACGCGCGAGCGCGAATGGCTCAATTGTCAAAAGAAATGGGTAAACCTGAACAGGCTCTGGAGATCTATCGCAAGAACCTCATCGACCTTAGAAAGCAGAGTCCCGCGTCGCCGATTACGATCGCAAAAACAGAATTACAGATCGCGATTCTTAGCATCGATCCAAATGATGCACTCTCGTTAAAACATGTGCGTGAGGAGGTCGACAGGTTCAAGCAAGAATTCCCAAACCATCAAGACTACGCGATCGGGCAAAATCGCGAACTCGTCTCTGCGATGCTCAACTCAGGAAAAGTAGATGATCGACACAATGCATTTAAGTTTGCTGACGCCAACATTCGCCACTTGAGAAAAAAGCTGCGCAAGGAACTGTGGGAAATCCCGACAGAAAAGCAATCGGACTACCTTTCTTATGCCGGCGGCCATGAATTCTTTGCCAGCATTTCATTGGCTGACGATTTCAAAGACGATGACGTTGCCGCACAGAGGTCGATCGAGTGGATCATCAACGCAAAAGGGATCGTTCAAGAAGTACAAGTGGCTCAAGCCGTCGGACTGCAAGCGGAACGGCGCGAAGCCTTTGCCAATCGGCCTTGGGTAGAACTGGTACAAATTCAAGACGCCTTGCCCCCCGACGGAATTTACGTCGACATCCTGCGTTATCTGTACACGGATTTCCGCGAAGCCGCTGACCAAAGACCTCAATCAAGATACATCGCTTGGATCGTAGGGAAAACTGGACCGCCGCGGATCGTTGATCTGGGATCCGCCAGATCGCTCGACCGAACCATCATGCGTCTACGAACGACGCTGTACGAATCGGTGGCGGAGGTTGAAAAAATCGGTGAACGAGAAAGTTATCAAATACTCAAACCTGCAATTGAGAAAGCGACGAAAGTCATTTGGGAACCGCTACGTGAGAATTTTGGCAATGCCAAGGTCGTGATCATCTCACCGGACCAAGCAACATGGCTATTACCTTGGGCTGCGATGTTGAATCCCGACGGTTCTTTCGCAATCGAGAAGTACCAAATTCAGCTGGAACTGACGGGGCGTGATCTCATTCGCCCATCGGCACTACCGGCCAATCCAACAGCCGTTCTGTTTGCAGACCCAGACTATGGCGACGTAAAAACCGACGACGGAGAGGGTTTTAGAGTCGGTGAGTTCGGACAACTAGAGTTCGCATCAGAAGAAGCGACGGCGATTGCACCGCTGATTGCAAAGATAACGAGTGTTCAACCCAAATTGCTGGTCGGTAAACGAGCGCAAGAGTCGGAGTTCAAAAAACTTAGCCAACCTTCCATCATTGTTTTCACCACGCACGGATTTTTCGTCAACGCCGAGGGCCAAATTTTAGCTGCAGGGGGAATCCAAGACAGCACCGTCGATCAATCTGTCGAGATCGCAAAGAATCCTCTGCTTCAGTGTGGTTTGGCGCTCGCGGATGCAAACGCCCACACGTCCATTGACTCAATGACCAACGATGGCGTGCTGACGGGTACCGAAATCGCTGGCGTTGATTTGCGAGGCACCCAACTCGCCGTTTTAAGTGCTTGCGAAACTGGCCTCGGGTCATTAGACGCAACTGGCGGGGTGGTTGGGTTGCGTAGCGCATTTCATGCCGCGGGAACGCAATGTGTATTGGGAAGCCTGTGGCACGTCAACGATTATTCGACTTCCCAAATGATGCCAGATTTCTTTGCGGAGTTGGTCAACACCCACGATCTCCGTCGAGCAATTCAAATTGCTCAAATCCGACAGATCAAATTACGCCGGCAAGACTGCGGGATGGCCCATCCATTCTTCTGGGCTGCTTTCAACCTCTCAGGTCACACAGAGTTTTAACGCCCCGACCTGCCAGCATGCCCGATATTCAGCGCTCGATCAACTTTAGAACAACTAATTACTGGACAGTAAAGCCGACCTGAACAAACTGGCCAGGATTCATCGCATCGGGGATAAACCAACCGGGGTTCCCAGCCTCGTCTTTTCCAATCTTAGCGCCCTTTTGCGGAGGACGCTCGGAAGCAGACTCCTCCGATATCTTCTTATATCCTTCGCCTGGCATGAAGCCGTGACGCTGGCATTCGACAACCGTGTCGTAGATCGCTTGAACAAGCTCATCGACGTGCTCTTGCTCGTGCACGATCGTCAACAGGCAAGGACGGTGATCCCAGATATGCATTCCACGACGACGCAAGCCGGCGAAGAAGACTTCACTGTAAACCAATTCTTGATGGAACTGGATCTTGAACAGGCTACCGAAGTGCTCCATCGTCATCGGAGCATCCAGTTCTTCGAACACGCGGTTCATTTCCTTACCCATGTAGTCAGTCAAACCATTAACACGATCGTACATCGCTTGGCCACCGTCTTTTAGATGCTGCATGATGGCCTTGGATGCAGCCAAAGTCAGCGGATGACGCACGAACGTTCCAGCAAAGTACGTCATTCCAGCTTCTGGACGACTATCGTTACCAAACTCCCAGTAGCCACCATCAAGGCCGTCCATGTACTCGGCCTTACCGGCGACCACGCCGATCGGCATGCCGCCGCCGACAACTTTTCCGTAAGAGGCGAGGTCTGCTTTAACACCGAAGAACTCTTGTGCTCCACCGTAACCAACACGAAGCCCGGTAATCACTTCGTCGAAAATCAACGCCGTTGGTTCTTTCTCCGTCATGCGGCGCAACTCTTGCAAGAACTCACGCGGCTGCAATTCGGGCTTACGACTCTGGACAGGCTCGACCAATATCCCTGCGATCTCATCCATACGCTCACGAATAATCTCAAGCGCCTCGTCACTGCCGTATTCCAGAATCAGCGTTTTGCCAACGTAGTCCTTTGGAATCCCGGTCGCCGCAGGGAAGCTTTTCAACTTCTTGTTTCCTTTGGAGAGCACTTCATCCAAGATGCCATGATAGTCGCCGTTAAACAGGACGATCAAGTCGCGGCCAGTCTTGTTGCGTGCCAGTCGAGTACAACCGAGAACCGCTTCAGAACCGGTGTTTGAGAACGCCATACGTTCGTTGCCGGTCAATTCACAAAACAGTTTGGCAACTTCACCCGCAAGCGGACTTTGCGGCCCGATGGAGTAATCTTTTTGTAGCTGCTGCGTGATCGCTTTAACCGTGACTTCATGTGAATGGCCGAGGAAGTTCGAGCCAAATCCGCAAGTAAAGTCGATGTACTCATTGCCATCGATGTCCCAAAGCTGGACGCCTTGAGATTTTTCGACGACGATCGGATGGGTCATCTCTTTCATGTTTGGTCGAAAGCCAGAAACCGTACGCGGATCGGCCATATAGCTTCGATGCTCCTGAGCGTAAGCTTTACTCCTCGGCATCATCGCACAGTTCATGCGGATAATTTCGTCTAGAGCGGCCTGCTGTTTCTCATCAAGCGTTCCGTCGTTAAGTTTTACAGTAGAAAAGCGCTTTGCTTTCGGCGGAACTTCTTGTGGCGGTTGTGCAGGCGCTGCCGCCTCACTTTGGCTATTACACTTTGCAGGTGCTTCAGCGGCCGAACTGGCAACTGGAGTAGGTGCAGCAGCGGCCTGAGAAGCGACAACAGCTTGAGGAGCTGCAGCAGCAGTTTGAGGAACGGCGCCGGCTATTGGCTGTCCGGCCAGCAACTGAAGTTGAGCCTGCATGATTTGCAGCTGGGTGTTGATGACGTCTTGTGTCACGCCGCCGGTTGCTGCAGAAGCAATAGGCTGGATCATCTGCATTGGCTGTGCTGCGACGGGGGTCGCTACAACAGGAGCTGCAGGCGCTACCGGTGCAACTGCAGGCTGTGTTGGTGCGGTTTCGTCGCACGCTGGATCAGCAACCTCTGCAGGCGCGGCCTCTGCGACCGCCGCGTACTTTTCGGCAGGAAGATTGTCGTCAAACCACGCTGCCAGTGAATCAACGGTTGGCGTTTCCTCCAGTAACTGCCGAAAGGTGATCTCGATTTCCATTTCTTTCTTGAGCGCTGTTGCGGTCTGCGTTAGCACCAACGAATCGAGTCCCATTTCGAAGAACGTTGTGTCACCGTCGAAATCAGCCAGTTCAAAGCCAGAAGTATCTTCAAAAACAGATTCGATAGCAGTAACGATTGTTGGAATTCGGTTCATGGTGACGGGCTCCGATTGGGCAGGTTGAACGGTGGTTTGGACTGGATTTGAAAAGGAAACAGAACTGGTCGCGTTAGGAGTGGGCGGCGGTGAACTGGCAACAACTGGCGCCCGATTCACGACCGTTGACTGATCCACAACACGTGGTTCAATGAAATATCGCTTTCGTTGAAAAGCGTACGTCGGCAAAGTTACTTTTTGGCGGTCGATCGGTTGCCCGTCGCCCGTCAATCGATCCCAGTCAACTTCAACACCAGCCAACCACAGATTTGCGACAGCATTCAACATGCTGGTCCATTCGGCGTGCCCTTCGGCATTGTTACTGAGTGTAGGGATCGCGATTTGGTTTTTAGGGTCTGATGCATGCTGTTTTGAAAGCGTGGCCAGAGTTTTGCGTGGTCCAAGTTCGACAAGGATACGTGTTGGATCTTCATCCCACATTTGCGTAACCGCGCCAGAGAACTGAACGGGTTGTCGCAAGTGATTGGCCCAGTAGTGCGGGTCGGTCGCTTCGGCTTCGGTCATCCAATCGCTTGTGACGGTCGAAAGAATTGGGATCAACGGTTTGTTGAGTTTGAACTGACCGACGAACTCCTCAAACGGCTTGACAATTTCGTCCATCATGGGTGAATGGAAAGCGTGTGAGGTATACAAATGTCGGCACACGACCTCGTCGGCCTCGAGTTGCTTTTGCAGATCGGCGACTTGCACGTCCGGGCCTGCGACGACACACAGTTCGGGGCCGTTGTAGCTGCCGATGGCCATGTCGCCCCAGAGCATTGGTTCGACGGTCTTGCCTGGCAATCGAACGCTCATCATGCTGCCACCAGGCAATGCCTCCATGGCGCGACCACGCTCGGCGATCATCTTCAGGCCATCATCAAGGCTGAACACGCCCGCCACACAAGCGGCAGCAAACTCACCGATCGAATGCCCCATTACATAGTTGGGTTCAATGCCCCACGTCAACCAAACTTGTGCTAACGAATAACCCAAAGCAAATAAGGCAGGTTGTGTAAAGCGCGTGTTTCGAAGGATCTCGCTGGCAGCTTCTTCGTCGCCATCTTCTGGGAACATAACGTCGCGCAAATCGCGATTCAGCAACGGAAGCAGCACGTCGCAACAATGATCGAAGCTTCGCTTGAAGACCGGTGATGCCTCGTAAAGGTTCTGGCCCATACGCACGTATTGTGCTCCCTGGCCTGGGAACACAAAAACAACATCGCGTTTGGTTGTACTTGATTTGCGTTTCATGAATCGCGGCGCTTTCGCCGCGGCAAGTGTCTCCGCAGCGTCTTGCAAATCATCGACAACCACTGCCGATCGATACGCAAATTCAGCACGCCCGTTTTGTAATGTGTTAGCAACATCGACAACATTTAGGTCTTGGTTACTGGTCAGATATTCGGCCAGCTGCTCAACGTTGGCGAGCATCGCGGCTTCGGTCTTGCCAGAAACTGGCAGGACAGAAACAGGAAGTGCAAAGTTTTCCGTATCGGCTTCGCTTTCCACAATCGGTGCTTCTCCCAGCACGACGTGAGCATTGGTTCCACCGACGCCGAAAGAACTTACGCCAGCCAAACGCTGCTCGTCGCCACGCGGCCACTGCCGGAGTGAATCGCAAACGAAGAACGGACTATTTTCGAAATCGATCTGTGGGTTTGGTTTTCTGTAGTGCAACGTTGCCGGAATCTGTTCAGTGTGCAACGACATAGCTGCCTTGATCAATCCAGCAACTCCAGCAGCAGCCACCGTGTGACCAATGTTACTTTTCACGCTACCAATGGCACAGTACTGACGCCGGTCAGTTTGAGCATCGAAGACAGTTCTAAGCGCCGCGACTTCGATCGGGTCGCCAACGGGTGTTGCTGTTCCATGAGCCTCGATTAAGCCGATTTGATCTGGGGTGATGCGTGCTTCGGCGTGAGCCATCGCGATCGCACCAGCCTGACCGGCAATGCTAGGAGCAGAGAAACTTGCTTTCTCGCCACCGTCATTATTGACTCCACTGCCTTTGACAACGGCGTAGATTCGATCACCATCGGCAATTGCATCGGAGAGTCGTTTGACGACGACAGCACCTGCACCGTCGGAGAATAACGTTCCCTGTCCGTCTGCATCGAACGGTCGGCAATGCCCATCCGGAGTAGCAATACTTCCTTCCTGATAAAGGTGTCCGCTAATCTGTGGAAATTGAACGCTCACCGCACCGGCGATCGCGACGTCACAATGTCCAATCGCTAACGACTTGCACGCTTCGATCAACGTCACTAACGATGTTGAGCAGGCGGTGTTTACGTTGATGGCTGGCCCGGTCAAATTTAGTGCGTGAGCGACGCGCGTCGCCATGTAGTCTTTCTCACTGTAGGCACTGAGCTGAAAGGCCCCCGTCTCGCGTACACGCTCCGGATGGGTCAGCACATTGTTGATGTAATAAGAGGTGGTGTAGGTGCCTGCCCAAATTCCGATTACGTTTTGTGGATCCGGTACGATGCCAGCGTCTTCTAACGCCGTCCAAGAGATCTCCAGCATCATGCGCTGCTGCGGATCGATCATCTCCGCAGCAGCGCATGATGCTGGAGCCTTAGGCATGATCTTGAAAAAGTGCGCGTCAAATTCATCGGCACCTTCGAGAACACCTCGCGCCGCAACGTAGTTCGGATCGCTCGTGTCACGAGCGTCGAGCGTTGGGTCAAGTTCTTCGGGCGAGAAGAACGAGATCGATTCGCGGCCCTGAACGAGGTTGTCCCAGTACTGCCTCAGATCGTCGGCACCAGGAAAACGAGCCGACATTCCCACGATAGCGTACTGGCCAGCGTGTTCGTCAGATTCACTGTCCGATTGCAAGTCTGACTTCTGAGCAAACCGCTTTAGCAGTTTGGCTTTTTTGTCAGCCAGCTTGAGCACGGCTTCGATGGTTGGATTGTCGAAGAACTCGGCTGTGGACAATTCAATGTTGGCTTGCTTCTTCATCAACGCAACGGCTCTGGCAGCGCGGAGTGAACTCCCGCCAAGTTGGAAGAAATTGTCGCAAGTACCGACACCTTCAATTTGTAGGACGTCCCCCCAAATCTCGGCCAACTGTTTTTCTAGATCAGATACCGGTGCTACGAATTCGACGCCTATTTCAGGGCGATTCTGCGATGGGGTGGGAAATGATTTACGGTCCAACTTTCCGTTAGGCGTCAGCGGAAATTCACTCAACGTCGTCAAGATCGAGGGCACCATGTACTCAGGCAACCGCTCAGACAAATTTTTCTGAACAGCAGCCATATCGATCGCTTGCCCTTCTTCGGCAATCAGATAGCCAACCAAGCGCCGGTCGCCCGGGCGGTCCTCGCGCACAATGGTTACCGCGCGCTTAACGCCATCTTGAGCGGCAAGTGCCACTTCGATCTCACCAAGTTCAATTCGGTGGCCGTCAAGTTTGATTTGCCCGTCGATGCGTCCCAAACAGTCGATCTCAAGGTCGGTGGTTAGCTTGGCTAGATCTCCGGTGCGGTAAGCAAGCTCTCCACCAAAGTCGATGAATTTTTCAGCCGTCAGGTCTTCTCGATTGAGATATCCCAACGTGACTCCGTCGCCACCAATGAGTAGCTCACCCTCGGTGCCAGGAGGACACAGTTCGTTGTTTTCATCGACGATAAAGATGGCAGTATTACTGATTGGAAGTCCGATCAAAACTTTTTCGTCGGCGTTTTCGATACGCTTCATTGTTGACCAGACAGTCGTTTCAGTTGGTCCATAAAGGTTCCACAGCTCGTTACAACGCTCAAGCAACGGGGCAACTAGGTCCGCTGGCAGAGGTTCTCCGCCGGTCACGAAGGTGGTGCTGTTGCTGCCGGCGAAGTCGGCTTCCAAGATCATTCGCCACATTGCTGGGGTGGCGCACATGAACGAAATGTCGTGTGTCTTGCATGCTTGGGCCAGCCGTGCGCCATCTCGCGCACAAGCGCGATCGACAACCACTACCGAACCGCCGCAGACTAGCGGCATGTACAATTCGAACACCGAAACATCGAAGGAAAGTGTCGTTGTGGCCAGCATACTATCGTCCATCGAAAACGACAGCGGTTCCAACAGCCCCAGCGCCATGTTGACGACGCCGCGATGCGGAACAAGAACGCCTTTTGGTTTTCCGGTCGAACCGGAAGTGTAAATCACGTAAGCCACATCGGTTGCAGGTTCAATCGCAAGAATAGGACAATCGTCGCCGGCGGCAGCGATTTCACGATGTTGGACGTCGACATTGGTAATCGGTCGGTCAAAATTCTCAACAGTTTCTAGATGCGATGAATCAGTCACCAGATGGCAAAGTCCTGAATCTTCGACCATGTAGGCCAATCGATCGGCCGGATATTCTGGATCCAAAGGTACGTAGCCAGCTCCGACTTTCATCACCCCCAACAGCCAGGCGATCATTCTTGAGTCACGCCTAACACAAACGCCAACAAGATCACCTTTGCCAACTCCCTGCACACGCAACCAGTTGGCCAGCTGATTGCTGCGTTGCTCTAGCCGCGCGTAGGTCATCGCACCGTAATTGTCGTCGCTGATAACGGCGATCCGATCTGGATACTGCTGACTGATTTGACCAATCGCATGCGTCAAAGAAACGTTGGGGTATTCAAACTTGGTTTCTTGATTGATGTCAGAATAGATTTTTTTCAAATCCATCATTCGTCTCCTGCCTTCATCCAAGTCGCCGTAAAGACGCTGGAATCAAAAATCGAGTAGTGAACCTTTAACGCACCGGGACCTGTACCGTATCCGGGGTGAGTGGGGAGTGTTTTTAGGGAAATTGTTGACGGTGTCAGGGCGACAACTTCGACGTCAAAGAAGTCGAAGTACGTCTCAACTAGCGGATACCAGCATTTGTAAAATGCTTCTTTTGCCGAGAAAACCAACGTAAATGCTTCTTCAGGCGTTAGGGAAAACTGATTCACTAAATTCCATTCGGCGTCGCTTGCGATCGTGTCTTGAACGTCTTGGCGAAGCTCGGCCGATGCGATCAACTCCGTGTCGATGCCGATTGAAACTAGATCTGTCTTCCTAGCAACGCAGCCCCAGATCCAAGCATCGCTGTGTGACAAAGATCCAACAAAACCAGTGGGCCAGATCGGCGAGCGGTCTTCTGCGGTGCCGACTTTCTGTGTTTCGCCCATTTCTTCCAGCAGCCCGTGTAAACAGGTGCGACCTTGGGCAAATTCCGATTGACGTTTATCGAACTTTGAGTGCGCGTCGAATTCCGTGACGGAGCGCGCGATACATTCACAAGCGACGTCTGAGGGCACGACGGAAGCCGCCCACTGCTGCGGTCGCGTGTGTGAGGGAAAGGGAAGTTTTGAGGAGGGCTCAGCCAAGGGGTCCACTTCAAGTTAGTTCAACGATTCTACTGGGGCCCCTGATCTACAAGTCATGGGGAGTCTACTGGAAAGATAGGCCCCAGCATTCGACGAGGCAGAGATTTTCCGGCAGCCGATCGCTATTTTGGAAATTCGTAGGCAATTGCAGCACAGAAACACGGCTATAGACGGCAATTAGCGGTGCTTGTTGCGTTTTTGCATCATCGAAAGATGAGGGAGCGGTGCCTTGTGGGCAAAGGAGATTGCCATTCTGCAAAGACTAAGACGATCTACTTGCGATAGACCCACGGCGCGACGGGAGAAGGCTGACTCCAAAGGCCGCGCCGTGCAGCTTTGGCTTGACGCTCAAGTTCCGCCAGCGATGGATCATCGCTGTACTTAATCGCGTGCCATGCAAATCCATCGGACAGCATTGTCGAGTTGACGTCGGTTGCAGTGACGCCAGTTAGGACAAACGAAACTGCGCGATCGTATCGATCGGTGTCCGTCTGAAAGATTCGGGCTGATTGTCCTCTTACCATCGCCGCTAAATGAGCCTGCGCATCACGACCGAACGTTTGATTGCGCTCTGGAGCATCAATCGAAGCCAACCTGATCTCGCGCGAAGTACCGTCGGCCATTACGGCCTCCAATGAATCGCCGTCAATCGCCCGCAATGAAACGGCGTCAAAAATTTGCTTTACTTGTTGACCATAGATTTCGCCTACAGTGGTGGAAGCACTATCAATATTCGGGCTTGGCGCAGGCTGAGACGAGGGGACAGATTCAACACCTGGCGCGAGTGGCTCGAATTGGCTATAAAAAAATAATATCGCGATCCCGCCCACGATCGCGGCAATTTCAAATTTACCCATGGACTCTTTTTTAACGGTTTGCCCCAAACAATAAAATCCGAGCATGAAATCAAAGCTGTCAAAACAGGCAGTCTGGGTAGTTCCTTTTATCAGCCTTTACCCGTTCCACCAAAACTGTCTAATATACAGGCAATGAAAAAAATAATCACTCGTTGGAGCGCACCCATGAAGGGATTGATGGTTACGCTGCTGGTAGTATTGGGCTCAGGATCGAGCCTTGCACAGCAGTTTGGCGGCAATGACTTTTCCGCAGATAAAATAGACCGAACGGCCAATCAAAACTCTAGCCTTCGAACCAATCAGACTCGTCTGCAACCCCTAACCCGGGGTTACGACAGGACCAGTATGCGCGTTGCGCAGAGTTCCTCGACCGATGATGGTGGTTTTAGCCCCACATCCGTCCAGACGATCGGCGGTACGGATTACAAAGACGACTCAAGTGCAAACAAAACAGTTCCTGTTGCAACTACGGATCGGAATCAAAACAACGGCCTGTATCGCCGTTCCAACCTGCCGTCTTCAATTAGGTCAAATTCAACTTCTGACGGATTGGCTTCAACGGGACTGAGGTCTGGGAATTCGCAAGCCAATAACCAACTTCGTGCGTGGCCATTACGGGTTTCGCCGGAATGGGAAAGAACGCTAAAGGTCGAAGGATACATCTACGCACCGATCAAGCCGCAAGAACAAAATTTGATCGGCGAGGTCGTTATGTTTCAGGACAACTCAGAATTCGGCAACCGCTCGGGAACGGGCTCTAATGTGACCTCTAATCAATGGGACGTTTACAAGAACACTGCTATTATTGACGTCGATGATTTCTCGCTACAAGAGATTCAGAAGCGCACGTTGACGCTTCGTAATTTGGGCGCCCAAAATTTGACAGGAGTTGCACTGCGCTACGTTCGCGACAATGGGGAAAAAATCAATGTTCAGAGAATTGGCAACATTCCCGGAAATTCGCCAGCGGGTCAGGTTTCTACTAGGAATGAATACAACCAAAACCAATCCATTGTTAATCGCGATACGAGTCGCGGCAATCGTATAAATGATCGCCAGTTTGATTCGTCTGGCCAACGAGACGTCTCTTTTTCTGGTCGTGATCTACGCCAAGGCGACCGCCGAAACTTTGACTCGCTAGATCGAGACACGGTCAATAACGGTGGCTGGGAGGTCAACGACGGTCAACGGATTCGCCAACCTAGACAGACGTTTCAACGCGATGACAGCTTGGTATCCCAACGTAATGCGCGTGATCGTTTCGCGGATGACAATCGCGACATTTCCCTTAGCAACAATCGCCGCCTGAGTAATGACTACTTGGACGGTCTGCAACGACGCGACCTTGATGATCGAGACCAGCGCGACGCCGATTACGTGCGGAACCGCATCAACCAAAATCGCGATGAAACCGACGTGCGCTTCGATGTGCGCCGCGACGAAGAGACGTTTTCAACCTCCAATCGCATGTCGGACGACACACGAGACAGTCGTTACTTAAGCTACGACGGCCGTTCTTCCGATTACGATACCAATTTCGCATCGCAAAAACGGGAGCTACAGGAGAGGCTTCTCGATGCCAAGCGGCTTGAGGAAAGAAATGCCAAAGAGGCAGCGTGGCTGAAACGTCAACGTGAATTGGTGGAGGAGGCCAAGCTTGCTCGACTGTATGACGACGACCTGACGCCATTGCGTCGGCCTACAAGCCTCAGCAGCAATTACTCATCAGGGCCTTACGGGTTTGGTGCTGAAAGACTTGCTGATCGATCTACCGATCCGAGCTACAACGGAATACGACCGAGAACTGTTACGCGTGCTACAAGTCTCGACGCTTCTGTGGAACGCGTTGTTCAAGAGCTTAACGAGCGCGAAGCGGCTATTCTTACCAAGGTTGAAGTGGCCAAGCATCTCTCAAAGTTAAATCCTATCGAAAAAGACCTGGATGATGAAATCAAACGGCTCAAGGGAGAACGCAATGGCTCAACTAGTGGCGGAAAAGTTCATTCGCTGGTCAGTCAGACAGTGCCTAACACGCTTGGCGGCGATTTAGCTGCCCCGCGACGCACGCAGCTTGCCTCCATCGGAAATTCCAAAAGATACGATGGTCTCAACGGCGGACCACGACCTTTAGATATCAATGGTTATGGTCAGCGCGGTCAGCGTAATCAAACTGCTGCAGCGTCATTTGGCGACCAAACAGCAGCAAATGGCAACAGTGATGGTCGCATGCTGCGGCTGATGTGGTTGCTGCTATTGATTTCGCTTGGAGCAAATTTTTACCTCGCGATGTTATCTCGCAGCTTTTATACACAGTATGAGGAACTCGCTGACGAACTTCGAGAAACATTCTCGAATTCTTCTTCGATGTCTTCACCAAGGACTTCCTCAAGACCCTCATCGATTTAGAGTCAGAAAGGAAATGATTTTAAACTAATGGAGTTTAGTTTTGCTGATTGGACCAGCGGAAGTGCCAGCACAAATTTCGGGCTTTACTTCCATTGTCAAGATCTGCAGAATGTCTTACCGACGAGAATATCTAACCGCCGAAGGAAGCTCGGTTAGGAATTCTGGTCAACTTTGAAACATCGTCAGTCGGAGGATTCGATTGGCGGCTAAAGACAATTTGAACGGCCTTTACAGATGCTTTTGGCGAAGGGATTGCCAAATCTGTTCAGGAATCACTATCACGACGGCAAGGAGTGCTGAAAGTGAACGTTACGCAACGACTATCACGTTATTTTTTCAATTACCAAGGTTTGACCACGGTAGCCATTTTGGCGCTGGTGTGTGTAACCTCTCTCTTGGCCCCAACAGCAGCTCAAGCTCAAACCAACGTCGCGCTTGTCGACATTGGCAAGATCTTCAAGAGCCATCCTGTCTTCGGTCAGCAACTCGAAGGTTTGCGAAAAGAGGCCGAGCAATTCAAAGCTCAGACTCAGCAAATGCAGAAAGCGCTGCAGCAAGAAGCTCTCGGGTTAAGAGAGTACGAGCCGACTTCTCCGGAATTCAAGGCCGAGGAAACTCGACTGGCTCAAAAATCTGCAGCCAAAGAAGTTGAGCAACGCAACAAAATGCGTGACCTGATGAAAATGGAAGCTCAACTGCACTTTGATACGTACAACGAAATCAAAGCCATGATTGCTGATTATGCTCAAAAGCAGGGCGTACGCATGGTGATGCGATACAACAGCCAAGAAATCGATCCGGCGGTTCCCGCCAGTATCATGCAAAAGGTCAACGGCAGCATTGTCTTTCATACAAACCAGAAAGACATCACTGAGGAAGTTGTTGGCCAGATCGCAAGAACCTACGCTGCCAACCGAGGCAGTGATACGAATCGTCGATAGGGAATCGGAGATGGCCGGCGTCGCTGGTCTTTCTAATTCATCCAGCTCCCATTTTCGGCATCACCTCCTGCAGGCAGTACTTTTGGTTCAGTTCATCCGCCCACAAACAACCATTGCATCATCCACTTCAGTGGCCGGTTTCGGCTTTTGGAGTGGCTTGGACGTGAAACTTGAGTTTCACCCTGCAGTGGCAAACAGCGGCGTCGTATTTATTCGTACCGATCTTCCAGGTCATCCGCGTATCGCGGCCAACATCGCAAATCGCGTTGCTGGCCCTCGTAGAACTACATTGGTCAGTAACGAAGTTGCCGTTGAAATGGTGGAACACGTACTGTCAGCATTGGCAGGAATGAAGATCGACAACTGTGAGGTGCATGTCAACCAAGCTGAAATGCCTGGATTAGACGGATCAAGTATTGGCTTTGTCCTAGCGTTAGAGTCGGCTGGGAAAGTAGAACTAGATGCGACCCGCGAAATCACTTGGGTAACCCACACCACGCGAGTCGGTGACGAAAACTCGTGGATTGAAATAGCTCCAGTGGAGAATCAATCTTTCGAACTAGAATTTGTTCTCGAGTACCCCAGCCATGCTTCCATTGGTAAACAACACTGGGGAACCAAGCTGACCACAGCGGACTATTGCGAACAAATCGCACCTGCCAGAACGTTCATTCTAGACACCGAAGCTGAAAAATTACGTGCCAATGGACTCGGCGCACGAGTTGGCTATCAGGACTTGCTTGTCTTCGACCAGCACGGCCCTATCGACAATGAACTGCGATATGACGACGAATGTGCTCGTCACAAAGTGCTAGATATGATCGGAGACTTTGCTCTGATCGAAACTGACATTGTTGGGAAATTCACCGCCTACAAAAGCGGACACCGCCTGAATTCCCAAGTGGTAGTTGAGCTGCTCAAGCAAACAGCTGCCACGACGACAGAATCACAACCAAACAAACGACGCCTTTCTGCATAAGCGAATCAAGACGTGACCATATATTCCTTTGACGACTTCGCCAAGAAACCGAGGCAATCGAAACCCATGTCGCCCAAAATTTCGAAACTTGCAGTGGTAGACTCAAAAGCAATGATCGCTGATGACGTCGAGATCGGCCCATTCTGTGTTGTTGGACCGTTGGCAAAAATTGGACGTGGAACAAAACTTTACAACAATGTCACGATTCTGGGTGACGTTACGATTGGGGAAGACAATTTGATCTCACCTGGCACGGTGTTGGGCGGACATCCGCAAGACCTGAGCTACAAAGGGACCGAGACCAAAGTTGTGATCGGCGATCGCAACGTCATTCGGGAAAGCGTCACCGTAAACCGTGCATCGGAGAAAGAAGACGGGTACACCCGTGTCGGCAACGATTGCTATTTTATGGGTTCGGTCCATATTGCCCATGACTGTAATATTTCTGACAACGTGACCATCGGCCACGGAACTTTGCTAGGCGGTCACGTTCACGTTGATCACCACGCAACACTCTCAGGGTCCGTTGCTGTTCTGCATTACGGTGCGATTGGTTCATACACGTTTGTTGGCGGTGCAAGCCGTGTCATGCAGGACGTTGCTCCTTACATGCTGGCCGACGGAAACCCAGCGCGTCCACGCTGCATCAACATCGTGGCCCTGAAGCGAAACAACTTTGACCCCAAGGTCATCGAAAAGATCAAAGAAGCCTATCGCCTGATGTACCGCGCGTGTGTGGGACTGGAAAACGTGCGCGACCTAATGGAAGCTAAAGGCGACCTTATTCCAGAAGTCGAACACTTCATTGAAAGAATAGCCGTTTCTCAGGCCGGAAGGCATGGGCGCGGACGTGAGCAAAGGAGAAAAGCAGCGTGAGTCAACTGCGAATCGCCGTTATCGGTGCGGGAAATCTGGGACGCATTCATACTCGCCTGCTGGCCGAGAACCCTAACGTACAACTAGTTGCAGTGGCGGACCCCAATCCTGCCGTGCTAAAGCCCATCGAAGATCAGTTCAATGTCGCAACTGTCAGAGATTTCCAAAGCCTGATCGGTCAGGTTGATGCTGCAGTCGTTGCAACACCGACCCGATTTCATCATCAGGTGGCGAGCGTGCTGCTAGAGAACGGGATCCATACGCTGATCGAAAAACCAGTCACGGATTGCATTTCTGACGCGCAAGATTTGGTCAATATCGCTCGCCGCACCAATTCTGTGGTGCAAGTCGGGCATGTTGAACAGTTCAACCCTACCTTCAAAGAAGCGCTTGCCAAAATCGGGCAGCCGAAGTTTGTTCAGGCGTCTCGAATGAGCGGATACACGTTTCGTTCGACCGACATTGGTGTCGTTTACGATCTGATGATCCACGACATTGACTTGGTCAATTCGATGATGCCCGGCAATGTAATGGAAACACGCGCTATCGGGATGTCAATGTTTGGGCAAAATGAAGACATGGCCCAAGCCCGTTTGCAATTCGATTGCGGTGCAGTCGCCAATCTGACGGCTTCACGTTGTAGCTTTTCTCCAGAACGATCGATGCAAATTTTTGGCACCGATGGATTTGCCCAAATCGATTTCACCCAGTCGAAAGTTACGCTGATTGAAATTCCGTCGTGGATTCGCAACCGAGAGCTGGATTTCTTTCACTTGACGCTTGAACAAGAGGCGTTTGTGCGTGAGACATTGTTTGAAAACGTCTTGAAGAAACGTGAAATCGAAGTGCCGCGTAGCAACGCGATCCTCGACGAACATCAGGACTGGATTTTGGCAATCAAAGAAGGACGCGATCCAAGAGTTAGTATTGAGCAAGGTGCCGCAGCGGTTGAGATCGCAAAATCGGTACTTGATTCACTCAACACTCACCGTTGGGAGCGGAACAATCTGGCAACGACCGGTCCATTGGCAAAACTGCCATGGGCCGATGCCGGGGATGCAATTCCGACAGAGCTTTCTCCAGACCAAACGACGACCATCCGCAGAGCCGCCTAGTGCCAGTTAGGTAGCGTAGCGGACCTCGTCAAGAGTTTCGAGTCGCCCCCCGAACTCCCGAAAGTCTTGCGACTTCCGCAACGAAAATAAAAAGAGTTGGTCGTAAGCCGGGTTTTGTCACGATCTTGCGAACGGGACGATCATTTATCTAGGCCTGC
>CAZDBE010000014.1:0-4562 GCA_964503675.1 uncultured Pirellulaceae bacterium
CCAGAATCGGCCAGCCCTTCGACCGGTTCCAAAAAAATGCACGTCATCGAACAACAGGAATTGCTCGCGGAGGCAATTGGCGTTCCCGTCAATGTCTGATCGACGCTTCCAAATTTCACATTATCCAACTTAATTCATCACCACAGAAACATGTTTGAAATAACCGTCCCGGAATTTGGCGAATCAATTCAGGAAGTTCAGGTTGGCCAGTGGCTCAAAGAGGTCGGCCAATGGGTCGAGAAAGACGAAGACATCGTCGAACTTGAATCTGACAAAGCCACCCAAGCACTCGCCGCCCCCGAAGCGGGTGTGATCAAGGAGATCAAGGTCGAGGAAGGTGGGTTTGCTAAGGTCGGCGATCTGCTGTGCGTGATGGACGCTGACGCCGGCGGCGCTACTGCGGCAGCATCAAGCGCGGCCGCCGAGGGAGGCTCATCTTCGGCGACAACAGCGACCGCGACAGTTGCTGATGAAAGCGCTGCCGGTTCCGCAGTTTGGATTATGCCGGCCGCCGAACGCGTACTAGATGAATACAAAATATCGGCAGACGCGATCACACCGTCCGGTCCTGGCGGAAGACTGCAGAAGGAAGACGTGCTGAAATACATCGAAGCTCACGGGCTCAAGCCTGGCGGTTCTGGATCGACGCCCGCTAGTTCGGTGCCCGACAAGCCCGCTGCAGCAGCTCCCACGCAAGCTAAACCTTCCGCGAAGAAACCTGCGCCCACAAAATCTGCTCCGAAAAGCTCAACCGTCGCGTCGCAGGCCAAAGAATTCAACACACAACTCGAGGGCGCGGGCCGCGAGGAAAAAGTGGTTCCAATGAGTATGATTCGGCGGACGATCGCCAATCGCCTCGTCGAAGCTCAGCAAACGGCCGCTTTGCTGACGACGTTCAACGAAATCGACATGAAGCCGGTCATGGATTTGCGGAAGAAATACAAAGAGCCGTTTTTGAAAAAGCACGGGGTAAAGCTTGGGTTCATGTCCTTCTTCGCCAAAGCGGTCGTTGAAGGCTTGAAGCGCTTCCCGGCAATCAACTCGGAAGTCCAAGGCACCAATGTTGTCTGGAAAAATTATTTCGATATCGGCATCGCAATCGGCGGTGGCAAGGGGCTGGTCGTTCCAGTTTTGCGAGACGTCCAGCGGTTAAGCTTCGCCGACGTCGAGCAGCAAATTGGCCAATTCGCGGGCCTCGCGCAATCCAATAAGCTCACCCCGGCTGATCTCAAGGGCGGTACATTCACGATCAGCAACGGCGGCGTCTACGGGTCACTTCTCTCAACACCGATCGTTAACCCACCGCAAAGCGGGATTTTGGGGCTGCACACAATTCAGGAACGCCCCATCGCACTCAACGGAGAAGTCGTTATTCGACCGATGATGTATGTCGCATTGACCTACGATCACCGCATTGTCGATGGCCGCGAAGCGGTTGGATTCCTCAAAACTATCAAAGAAGTGCTTGAAGAGCCTGCCAGATTATTCTTGGAAGTGTAAAACAGTCGTTCTCAACACCATGTCTAACAGTCTATGCCCTTCACGTTCTTGCAACATCGAATGACCTATGTCGGAATCTAATTTTGATCTTGTCGTAATTGGCGGTGGCCCAGGTGGTTATGTGGCCGCCATCCGAGCCGCTCAACTTGGCTTAAAATCTGCGGTCATCGACGAAAACCAGAAATTTGGTGGGACTTGTTTGCGCGTTGGCTGTATTCCTAGCAAAGCGCTGCTGGAATCTAGCCATTTGCTGGTCGAAGCACGTGACAAGATGATGGAACACGGAATTACAGCCACTAAACTGACCGTTGACCTCAACACGATGATGCGTCGCAAAGCGGGCGTCGTTGACACGCTGACCGGCGGCATCGCAATGCTGCTGAAAAAGAATAAGGTTTCGGCAATCGTGGGTCGCGCTGAATTGGTCGGCGATGGAAAAATCAAAGTCGGCGACAAAACGATTTCGGCAAAACACACTATTATTGCCACCGGCAGCAAGCCTATGGAGCTTCCGGGAATTCAGCTTGATGGCGACCTGATCGGTGATAGCACTGCCGCACTGTCTTATAATAACGTGCCGCGCCGCTTAGTCGTGATTGGTGGCGGCTACATTGGTCTGGAGCTAGGTTCGGTCTGGAGTCGGTTGGGAGCAGAAGTCGCTATTTTAGAAGGAACCGACACAGTCCTCGGGGGATTGGACCACGAAATCGCTCGCGCTGCCGTCAAGACTTTCGAAAAACAAGGGCTGCACTTCCGCACCAACATGTGGGTCGAGAGCGTTGAAAAAACGTCAGGCGGTTGTGTGGTGAAGTGCAAAGGAGAGAATCCGATCGAGTGTGACCGAGTTCTGGTCGCTGCCGGACGCTCCCCCAACACCAAGAATCTCGGGCTGGAAAGTGCTGGCGTCCAAACGGACCGCCACGGATTCATCGAAGTCGGCGGCAACTTTCAGACCTCGGCTAAAGGCGTCTACGCGATCGGCGACTGCATTGGCGGAGCGATGCTGGCACACAAAGCTTCCGAGGAAGGAATTGCCTGTGTTGAAAAGATCGCAAACGGAACCGGCCATGTCAATTACGATGTCATTCCGGCGATTGTCTATACATCTCCCGAAATTGCCAGTGTCGGCAAAACGGAACAGGAATTAAAAGAAGCTGGCATCGCCTACGTGAAGGGCAGTTGCCCATTTGGTGCCAACGGACGGGCGCGGGCGATCGGAGATTTTGATGGTAAGATCAAGATTCTGGCGGATAAAGAAACTGACCGTATTCTGGGTGTGCATGCCATCGGTGTGCGGGCAGGCGATTTGATTTCGGAAGCTGCGGTCGCCATGAACTTCGGTGCCAGTAGCGAGGATTTGGCCCGCTGCTGCCATGCCCATCCAACGTTGTCAGAAATCATGATGGAAGCGGCACTGGCAGTCTCCGGCCGCGCTATCCACACGTAAACTTGCACGTTTCCTAACAAAACTAGCGCAGCAAACGATCTCTTTTAGCGGAATCCGTCGTTTGCGTTGGAAGTGTCTACGTACGTTTCACTTTCTACAACGAAAACAGCCTTTGTTGTGTGCCACGTTACGATCGAACCAATCCGTTTGATCCCTCAACCTATCGCCTGCTGGCAACTAGCATCTGGAGGCCGCTCAGGACCGCTGGTTACGGTTGTTCTGGTTAGCCATTGGCCGCTTTGAAGATTGCTAAACCGTTTCAACTTACGTGTGTTCTGCACAGCGTGGGCTGCCGAATTCACCTCTTAGAGGAGGGGTGATTTAGTCCGCAACGCGATGCGACTTCTAGTTTTCCCGAAACACGCGACAAAGCAACAACAAAACGAAGATGGCGGCGGAGGCACTGTGTCACAGGACGTAAATGTAGTAGCACTGGTCAAGGGAGAAGAGAGATACCTTTTCCTGTTCAATGACGAACAGAAGGGCGAAACTCTCAGAACTCTAGGCAAATACGCCTCCAATCCAGAGTTAAGCTTCTCTTGGTACGATGCGGCTGTCCTGAGCCAAAAAGTTCGCCGTGCGGTTCGTAAGAAGGGCGAAAAATTCCAGAACACTGACCAATCCGTCAGAGACTCGGATACACCTCACATTGAGTATAACCAGTTTGAAGATTTTATGGGCGAAGAGCCTACCTGGTAAAAAGCGTGCAGAAGACGACTGAGAGATTTTTGCGTTATCTGAACATCGAACGCAATTCGTCTGAATTTACGATCAAGTCCTACCGAGAGGACCTTGAGATCCTGATTGAGTATTTTCAGGACACCCTTGGCCGCGTTCCTACCCCGGGCGAACTGACCCCTCAAGACTTGCGCACCTACGTCACCGCACTGCATCAGGCCCAGTACGCGAAAACTACGATCGCTAGAAAACTGGCTTCTCTCCGCAGCTTTTTTCGGTTCGCCCAACGGGAAGGACTCTGCGATTCCAACCCCGCGAAGCCCCTTCGCAATCCGCGTCGCGAACGCAAGTTGCCTCATTTTTTGACCACTTCCGAGATCGGAAAACTGCTAGTTGCACCCGACGCGAAAGAACCCATGGGCGCGCGAGACAGGGCAATTTTTGAAACGTTGTACTCGGCCGGACTACGTGTAAGCGAACTTGTTGGGATCAATCTCGACGATCTTGACCTCGAAGACGGTCTGGTGCGCGTGCGAGGAAAGGGAAAGCGCGAGCGACTGGCTCCCATCGGACGGTTCGCTGTCAAAGCAATCCGGGCTTGGATGCGACAACGCAGCGTGGCTGACAAACAGCGCCCCGGCGACAAGGGCGATCCGCTGTTTCTAAATAAATACGGAAAACGGATCACGACTCGCAGTGTCGGCCGCATGCTAGAAAAGTATCTCAAGCTGACTGGGCTTGATGCACGTACGTCCCCTCACACGCTGCGCCACAGTTTTGCAACACACTTGCTAAACGGCGGTGCCGATATCCGCAGCGTTCAAGAACTGCTGGGACACAAGTCGCTTGTCACGACACAGATCTACACCCACCTCAGTACCGCTGGCCTGCGGAAAGCCTACGATCAGGCTCATCCGCGCGCCAAAAAGGCAATGTA
>CAZDBE010000014.1:4662-30795 GCA_964503675.1 uncultured Pirellulaceae bacterium
GTCCTTTGCTGCTCGGTCGCTTGGGGACAGCCAAAAGACAACTCCGATCGCCCTGTCAGCTTTGCAAAAGAAGTAGCTCCAATCATCGTTGCCAAATGCGGCAGTTGCCACGTTTCGAACTCCAAGGGCAGCTATGGAATCGAATCTTACGACGCTCTGATCAACAGCGACTCAATCATCCCGCAGGATCCGGCTAACAGCCACTTTATCGAGATCATCGAATCAGGAGAGATGCCCAAAGGCAAACAAAAAATCAGTAACGGCGAACTCAAAACCCTGAAGAAGTGGATTGCTCAAGGGGCGCTATTTGACGGCGACAGCAAGAAGAAACCTTTAATAGAACCCACCGCCAATGACGCTCGGCAAGGCGCTGCACGCGGGCAACGTGGAAGAAGCGGTTCCGGGGGAAGTCGCCTTCGGGCAGTCGAAAAGAACCCGCAGGCAGTCGGCGATGCGGGGGTTGCTTGGTACGTCACTTGGGAAACTGGATTAGCCGAAGCGAAGCGTACCAATCGGCCGATATTCTTTATGTCTGCCGCGACCCAATGCTCTGGTATCTCGGGGGTTTTCTGACCGGGCTACTCAAATACGCAGAACAGTTTGTTCTCGACGAAAGAGTTTATTGACGCATCTCGCGCGTTTGTGTGCATCCGCATTGAGACCTACGAAAGCAAGAAGTCCGAACTGATCGTCCGTTCACTTTTAAATGGGCGATACGCAAATACCGCGTTTGGCATCTTCGACCCGCAAGGAAAGCGACGCCTGTCCAGAACGGGGCGTTCCCCCAACCAAGTATTAGGACGTAGAGGGTCCGACGACAACGATGGGGTGATTGCTGAGATGAAAGAAGTCGCGTCGATGTACCGGCGAAGAGGCAAAGATAAGGACGCCGTTCTCCAAGACTTCCATTCGTTCGGTCAAGCGTTGAATGTTGCGTCGGCCGACCAACGGCTGCTCGTTTTTGTTAACGCCGATGAAGCCGCGATAGAGAAGTTGTCACCAACTCTTAAAGAGCTTTTTGCCGATGAAGAAATCATCGGCCGCTTTCACCTCGATTTCATAGGCAAGGGAGATTCGAAATGGAGGAAGGCCATCAAAGACGCCGACTCTGCACCGGCAATCAATATCATCCGCGCTGGCGAGTTTGGCTTGGACGGTTCGATCGAAAACCGCTTGCCACTGACGGCTGATTTGGATGAAATCAGAACAACTCTGTTGTTTGAAAACATGAAGTTTAACGCCACTGAAGAGCGAAAAGATTACAGCAACCACGTAATGTCTGGAAAACGAGCGGGGATTAAATACGAAAGCGTAATCCCCTACGGCGAGGATCGAGATGGCGATGGAGAAATCGATCGGCGGGGCAGCGGTAACGGCATGCGTCGTGAAGGACGACGCCGTTAGCGGGGAGCCGATCGCACTCGATACGGCCAGTAACAGTAAGTCGTTGAAAAAGTTAAATTGACAATTTCAAATTGAAAAATGTAGGAGTATTCGACCAAGAGAACTCTACTCAAGCGCCGCGATTTAAAACTTTTATTTTACAATTTAACTTTTTTCAATATTCGCAGGGCTTGCCCCGCTTTCCATCAGTCTTCTCTTCAGGCGGCTTGGAGAGAGCGATTTTTCTGCGCCCAAGCGATCCAATCTGAAATCTCGGCCAAGTCTGGCTTTTTTCCGGAGCGGATGATCTTCAGACCTTCTTTGGTTTCCGAAAACGGCCCGACAGAGTCAAACAGCGCTTGAGGTCGCATTGAGGCGATTTCTTCAGGTTCGAGCATATTACAGGCCACCAGAATCTGAGCGTCGTGGCCTCGCAGGTTGGGAATTCGACAAACCAATCGTGCTTGATGCTGCCAACTGCGAATGACATCTTCTGTAATCCGCTTGTAGTTCAGCTTGGCTGCCATCGATTCGGCCGTCTGGTTCAAAAACTGCTCGATCGTTTTTACGCCTATCTTTTCAAACCGCTCCGCAGTCTTAGGGCCAATTGAGGGCGCGGCTTCGATGTGATCCTCTAGGTCCAGATAGAATTTATCCTTCTTTTTGGTTTTGGTAGGCTTAGCCGATTTGGTTTCTGATTCCGTACTGGTTGCCGCTGGTGCCAAAGCAGGGATGGCTCTGCGGACACGATCAGGCGTAGGCGTCTGAATGCGTGCCGTGCGCGGTTGACGTGGCTCACGCTCTTCACGTCGCTCGCGCCCATCGCGGCGATTGGACGAGTAACTGTTTGAGCGATCGCGACCTGATCGTTCACGATCATTGGAATAGTTCCTGTAGTCCGACTGGCGTTCTAGCTCACCGTTGCTGTTAGGCATATCCATGGCGGCCACACGTGGCCCGCGGTTCTCATTCGTATGGCTCAATCGGCGTGAGCGACCTGAGCCATTGCGGCTTGATCGGTCAAAGTCTCTATCGCGATTGTCCCGATCGAAATCCGGAGAGAATTTGCGGATTTGTGGGGCGCCATTGGATGATGCTCCAAATCTTTGCTGGCCGCGCGAATTTCGGTTATCGGTCGATTTTGTAATTGGCCCGCGCGAGAAACTTGTTTGGCGGGATTGCCGGCGGTTCTGCCATCGCTGACGAGTCCGGCTCAATCCTCGATGCCAATCTGAGATGCGCGAACGCGAAATACGCTCGAAGTCGGTTTGCCCATTCTCGTGAGCATTTAGATAGCGTTCGATCCGTTCGTATAGTACTTGCGCGTCGGAGGTCTCCAATTGATGGGGTTCAGTAATTCCGCACGCGACCAACACGTGAGCGTCGGTAGGGCGCAGTGCCGGCACGCAGGTTAACAGCCAGATCTCTGCCTGTAGATTTCCAACAGCCCCTTCGTTCAAACCCACCTCAACCCACTGCCGAGGAATTTCCGAAACAGCAAACGCGAGAAAATGAGCGACCGATATCACACCTGATGACTCCAGCGCTCTAAGCTGAGTCGAATCAAAAACTGGAATGTCCGATAGACGCGAGCTCTCGTCGTAGCTGACCGCGTACTCCAATCGATCGCCGATCTGATCGGCGCCGATACTGGTCACCGTAGGATTGGGACTGCCGCTTGGCAGTGCGGTCCAACCGGCGTTTGATTGGCTCACTGGAGGAAGAGATGCCGTGGGACGGGGTACCGTCGGAACCGGGCGATTCATTGACGGAAGTGTTTGCCTTACAACAGGTTGCGGAGACACTATCGGCGCCGCTACTGGAGGTGCGGTTCGAGGCGCGACAAAGCGGTTTTCAATATCAAACCACTTGGCACCCGACATACGATCAATCAGAAAACGATGTTGCGTCAACAACAGCACTTGATGTTGGCCAACGTTTGAGAAATCGGAAAGTACGTCCAACGTATTTCCAATCCGATCATTCTCGATCGCGTTGAATGGCTCGTCCAATATCAGTGGAGCTTCCACTCCTGCGTTTGCCAGTTGCTGTTTCGCAGCCAACACAAGACTGATCCGTGTAAGATTTCTCAACGACGGATTGAGCGCCGAGGAGTTAAAGACTTTCCCGTACCGGTCACGCACTTGCAGATCGACCGATTCAGCGGTGGGACCGGCAGCGTCCAACCACACGCTTGTTAGTTCACCATCGGTGAGGCGATTGAGCAATTTGGCGGCGCTGATCAAAATTGGACTTGGAGCAACTGGGGCTGAAACGGGTATGCGCTGCAGCTCCTGCTCCAAAGCATGAATTCGGGTTTGAACTTGTTGGAGTTCTGCTTCCACCGCTGCCAGTTGAGACTGCAGGTGCGTCGTTTCCACTGAATCAATTATTCCCTGTCGCTGGTTTCGCAGCGTTAGTTCCTCTGCCTGCAAACGTGACAGTTCCGCCGCATGGGTGGTGGCCTGTCGATGGATGTCGGCGCGCTGAGCTTCCAAGATGCTGATTCGATTTCGCTCGGCAGTAACATCCGGAGGAAGCGTCTGATTGAAAGTCGCAGGAGCAATCTGCCCCACATATTGTTGCCGTGCCCGAAGGTAACCCTCGTGATGAGCGCAATTGCAAAAATCCGTTTCTCCGCGTGAAATGACATCCGCTCCGGCAGGGTCAAGTCTCCGAATTTCTGTCAGCACGGTGTCTCGCCGATCGGCCAAACGTTGCGTATTCTCGCCCATCTCCTCATAGCAACGACGCAGCTGTTTAAGTTCGGTAGCAGCCGACTTGTGACGAATGTGTTTGTACTGTTGCGAAAGTTCGTTGCAAAGACGGTATAGATCATCACGCATTCCTTTGCAGACATCTCCAACAAACGTCGCGGCTTGTTGCGAATCCACCGGCCCATGCGATTCGAGCCATTGGGTGGTATGCGATTGAGCGTGGTCGACTTTGCTCTCAAGTTCCAACAGAATCTCGCGCGCCTTGTGATACGGATGCGATTCGGACTCCAATGTCATCTGATTCCACAGCAGCATTTCGTCTTTCAGCCGGATGCGCTGTTGCTGGACATCATTTTGCACGCTCAACCAGCGGCGAAGCTGAGTATCGACCTCGTCTAATTGCGCATAAAGCCCAGAAAGGAACTCTTGTTGCGAAACGGGTTGTTGAACATATGTGGGTTGGGCAGTGTCAATCCGCAACTGTAAATCACGGATCTCTGTATCGATTGCATGAGTGGAATATTGTGCAGATGAAAGCTGCGCAAGCGCGGTGGTGATGCGGCTGATCTCGGAGTCGATAAAATTCAGCTTTCCAGTGACCTGCGATTCGATGCGTGAAATCTCATCGGCACATTGTTGGCGTTGGTTTTGCAGTTGAATCAACTGCTGCCGCGCCGATTCGAGTTCACTATTGAGGCGGTTGACCGTTTCGCGGCTACGCTCGAAAGCCGATTGGTCGCCGGTCGCTTCCACGCCGACAGGCACGTTCATGCGACGATTGAGGAAGCTGGCAAAATTTTTCTCATCGAGATCATCGCGGCTAAACGAAACATCAAAGACGGATTGATAGACGTCGGCATCGAGTGTTCCCGCGAGCGCGTTCAAACTGGCGGCTTGGCCAGCGACCGCCCCTAAGCGACCGGCAGCCAGTGACTGAATCTCTAGACGACTACCGTTAGCGCGAGTCAGTCGATATTGACCGGACGAATGTGCGACGTCGACCGATCCGGGCGCTAGTTCGTTTTGATTCAGCCAGCTTCCTGCGTCGCCGAATAGAATACTCTTGATGAAATCGGATATCCGAGTCTTCCCCGATCCTTTTTCCCCGTAGACCACATTCAAGGTCGGGCTGATTTGTGCAAGGGATATATGTTGTAGTTGTCGGTAGCCATCGATGGCGAGATTGGTCAGCTTCATTGCTTAACTCCGGTGTACTTTCATCCAGTTAAACAAAATTTAATCCAACCTGCGTCAGCTACCTAGATCACTTTGCCCGCTTGGACACGTCATCTTTCGGGTGCTAGCGTTAATGATTCAATGACCTTTCGTAGGTTGCGTGATCCGCGCGTGAGTGAGACCAGAGCGATCTCCAACACTGCCGAGCCCCGCGATGGCATCTATTCCTATGTCTGAGGGAGTAGTTACTTCCATTTCGAATTTGGCCCCCAGATTTCTGACAGATCGTTTCTAGCGCTCGGCTTTATGGCCAAAGGCCGTTCGACAGAATTATTCGGTGAAAGAACTGTTGTCACTTGCGTTTGTGAAAACAGAATCCAGAGATGCGCTGTGCGTTGGGTCACAAACAGGGACGTTTGGGCATTTTTTTTGCTGAACGTTCGGAAACTGGGTCTAAAAGTGTGCGTCGGCAAACGCTTTGCTGTAAATTCGATCAGATTGCAAGCAGACCGGTCGTTCACGACATCCTAAATTGCGGACGGATTCCGTTCTCATTTTAAACGTTTGCAAAATTCATGTTGTAGTTGTCCGCTAAAGAAAACCAACCGACGTCATTGATCAAATGCTTGGCGTTTTGTTCGAATCAGAAAGAAGTGTGTCTTGATGAAAAAGTTGCATTGGATCGCGAATATAAAGAGCTCATTCGTTTGCACTCCTTCTCGTAAACATCGCAGAAGGCAGCGGAGAGTAGTTTCGACATTTGAATCCCTCGAAGCACGAAACCTCTTGGCTTCGGTCAGTTTTGACACTGGCGATGGTTCACTTTCTTTTGATTCCGACGTCGGCCAAATAGATGCTGTGACAGTCAGCGCCCCGACTGCAACGTCACTGCAAATTGAAGTCGGAAACGGCGACTCTATTTCACTACTGGATGACGCAAGCGGAAATGCCGCATTCGCACTCAGTCAAACGAGCGTGGCAGACGATACACTGACGATCGATCTCGGAAGCACGATGGTGAATTCGCTGACATTCAATCTGCTCGACCTTGATGACGTGTTCTCAGTAACTGGCTTGGCGGGCATCACTAACCTTTTGGTAGTCGGTGGCGATGGCAACGACTCGTTGGACGCGTCAACAATTTCGACTGGGGTTCAATTCTTTGGCGGAGGAGGAGGAGACCAACTGGCCGGCGGATCGGGCGATGACCTTCTTGCTGGCGGCGGCGGAGAAGACACTATCGCTGGTGGTCTCGGAAGCGATACAAATTCGTTTGAAGGAATTGGACTCGGTGTGACAGCAACAGTCAGTGCCGACGGAACCGGTACGGCCAGCTACGGAACCGTTAGCGAATCCTTCACGGGAATCGAGAACCTAACGGGAAGCGACAACGACGATGTCTTGACCGCCACCGGAGCAGCGGCCAACACGCTACTCGGCGGTGACGGAAACGACATCCTTGCCGGAGGCGGCGGAACCGATGTGATCGACGGTGGAGCAGGAATTGACACTAACTCTTTCCAAGGAATTGGACTCGGCGTGACCGCAACCGTTGACGCCGACGGGAACGGAACGGCCGCCTACGGAACGGTCAATGAAACGTTTGCCGGAATCGAAAACCTAACGGGATCTGAGAACAATGATGTTTTGATTGCGACCGGAGCAGCGGCAAACGTGATCCGTGGTGAAGGCGGCGATGACGTGCTTGCCGGTGGTGGCGGAACGGACGTCATCGACGGTGGCGACG
Source organism: uncultured Pirellulaceae bacterium (assembly GCA_964503675.1). Taxonomy (GTDB): domain Bacteria; phylum Planctomycetota; class Planctomycetia; order Pirellulales; family Pirellulaceae; genus Mariniblastus. The sequence goes on from CAZDBE010000014.1 coordinate 11,686, forward strand.
GAATTGATACGAATTCGTTCGCTGGCATTGGGTCTGGTGTCACGGCGACGATTGGTGCCGACGGAAGTGGGACAGCGGAATACGCGGCGGTTAGTGAATTATTCACGAGCATTGAAAACCTGACTGGATCTGGCAACGATGACATCCTGACCGGAAATGATTCTGTCAATGTGATTGATGGTGGGCTTGGCAATGACACCATCAACGGTCTCCGGGGCAACGACATCTTGTTTGGCGGATCAGGGGCTGACATTATCAACGGAGGTGATGGAGACGATTCGATCGTCGGAGGCTTCGGTGATGACACCCTCAATGGCAATGACGGAGATGACTCGCTGATCGGCGGCGGCCAAATCGAAATTACAGTAACCAACTTGAGTGCTGCTGATGGTAGCTTGCTAACGCCAGTATTCGTGGCTACTCAAAACGGAATCTATGACCAGTTCGATGTCGGCAGCGCCGCTTCGGAAAACATTGAGAATCTGGCGGAGGACGGAACAACCGGCCCACGCATCGCAGCGGCACTTGGCAGCGGCGGGGTAGGTGAAGCCCAAGCGACTTCCGGTGGCCCGCTGGCTCCTGGTGAAAGTCGTGTCCTGACTTTCTTCGCCGACCCAACGGATCCGCTGACTCAGTATTTGAGCTACGCTTCGATGGTCATCCCAAGCAACGATGCTTTCATTGGCAACGACGATCCGACACAGCTTGAACTCTTTGATCAAGACGGAAGCCTGATTCGTCGTGTTGGCGAAAACGCGTTTATCGTTACAGGTGACGACGTTTATGATGCCGGCACCGAGGACAACGACGAAATCCCGGAGAACACTGCGGCACTTCAACAAGCAGCGCCCAACACTGGGACATCGGAAAACGGAGTCATCCGGCAGCACGAAGGTTTCCAAGGATCTGAACGACTCGGCGGCGCTGTTGGAAACATTTTGACGGCTCGACCTGGAAGTGACTTCACCGTCGCGGGCACTGATATACTCGCAATCGAAGTCAATTCGGCTGAACAAGACACCGGTTTTTCGTTGACGCTGCAAGACCAACCGCTCGTTTCGTTGACCACCTCCCAGTCTTCTGCTGAACTCGTTGCCGAAGCCGTCGCTGGCAACCTGTACTTCAATGTACACACCAACGATTTCCCTAGCGGAGAGATTCGCGGACAACTGTCGCTTCAATCGGATGACACGGTCGACGGCATTCGAACAATAACGCTCACCGCTTCACTCGATGGAGCTCAGGAGCCCGACAGCGCATCGGATTCACTTGCGACAGGTGACGGAACAGTGACCATCGTTGTTGATGGTTTTGAAATAACATACTCTTCGACGCTTTCGATTGACGGTATAACAACCGCAGACCTATTGCCGGTAGCCGGGGTCAGTTCGATCCACATTCACAATGCTCCCGCTGGAGTCAACGGCGGAGTGATTGCCGATGTGGTGCAAGGTGCTGGTGGTGACGTCAATGGCACTGCAGTCAATCCGCTCTTCGACACGGGTGACGGAAATGTGTTCAACGAAGTTGTTGAAAGCGACAACGACCTGATCGATGGTGGCGCTGGCGATGATTCGATTAGCGGCGGATCAGGAGATGACATCCTTCGCGGAAATAGCGGAAACGACACGATTGTAGGCGGTGAAGGAAACGATGCTCTTAATGGTGGCGGTGGAGACGATACACTCAGCGGCGGTGCAGGCGATGACTTCTTTGTCGGAATCGGCGGAACGGATTCAATCGACGGTGGATCCGGAAACGACACGAACTCATTCCAGGGAATTGGTTCTGCGGTCACCGCAACGGTAACTGCCGATGGTTCTGGAACAGCGTCTTACGGCTCGGTGAATGAAACCTTTGTTGGAATTGAGAATCTTACTGGCTCGGCGAACGATGATGTACTAACGGCTTCAGGCAATTTTGATACGGTGCTCAGAGGCCTCGAAGGCAACGACTTGTTGTCAGGCAATACCGGCGATGATTTGCTGATTGGAAACGACGGCGACGACATCCTTCGAGGAGGAGCCGGCAATGACTCAATTGCTGGTGGAGAAGGCAATGATTCGCTCAACGGAGGCGGTGGCGACGACTTCCTAGCTGGTGAGGGCGGCAATGACTTCTTCGTTGGAATTGGAGGCACCGATACGATTAGTGGCGGTGTTGGATTTGACACTAATTCGTTCCAAGAAATTGAGGTTGGTGTAACCGTCCGACTCAACGATGACGGTTCTGGATCGGCACAGCACGGTTCGGCCAATGAGTTCTTCACGGGAATCGACAGGCTGGTTGGTTCGTCCAATGACGATGTACTTATTGTCACCGGCTCCAGAGGTACTCAACTGATTGGTCTTGAGGGTGATGATTTGTTGATTGGCGGTTCCGGAGATGACGTTCTAATCGGCGGCGAAGGCGACGATTTATTGAATGCTCGTGGCGGTGATGACATCATTTTTGGTGGCCTTGGCAACGACACCGTTAACGCTGGCGACGGCGATGATTTTGCTCGTGGCGACGAAGGCGACGACTCGATAGCGGGCGGTGCTGGCGATGATTTTCTTGTAGGAAGCGAAGGTAATGATCGCTTATTCGGCAGTGAAGGTCTCGACTTCTTATTCGGAGGGCTAGGCGACGACGAGATCTTCGGAGGCGACGACGACGATGAGCTTCGAGGCGGTGAGGGAGATGATCTTCTAGTCGGAGGATTGGGCACTGACCAGCTGTTTGGCGGAGATGGAGACAACCTAGAGGTTCAGTAATCAACTGAAGTGGAAATTTATTGCGTGGTGTAGCCAGCCCGAGATTACGTTGGTTATGTCTGAGAGTGGCTGGTGCGAATTGCGCCAGCTACTTTTTTTATTTGGGACATAGACATGTTGCTACTGTGTTCTGCTCGATACCGATTGCGGGAAATAAGCTACCGACGAAGGCATGTGTAGACAGTTTTTTTCGCGAACCTTGCGCACTCTTGTTGGCTCCTTCAGCTCTACGTCTCTTTGGCGACTCTTTTTCTCCTACCGGATGACTCTCGTGTTTTTGAGATTCACAGTAACTTCTTTAAGCGGCCTAAACGTTCGATTCGGAAACGACCGAGCAACCATTTAGGGTTGCGCTAAAGGGTATTCCACTCTCGTCGATACTTTGGCGCCTTCTTTGTTTGCGATCTTCACGACTATCACGTGTGAATTTCGTCTCACCTTATTTACTTTTTTGCGCAGGCGTTTGGGCCTCATGCGAAACTGCGCTAGTGCTGCGCAGCGATCAACAAAGAAAGAACTCAAAATGACAAATCTCAAGAAACAGAAGACTACCACATGCACCGCAACGAATACCGAATTGCTTCGCAACGTTGGGGTTTCGGCGCATATCGATTCTGGTAAAACCACATTGACCGAGCGGATGCTTTACTACAGTGGACGCATTCATAAGATGCGCGAAGTGCGCGGTGGTGACGGTGGCGCGACGATGGATTTCCATCCGATTGAAAAGAAGCGCGGCATCACGATTGAATCAGCCGTAACCCGAGTCGATTGGGACGGTTATGCAATCAATCTGATCGACACGCCTGGCCACGTCGATTTCACTGTGGAAGTTGAACGTAGCCTAAGAGTCCTCGACGGTGCTGTGATGGTTCTGTGCGCCTCGCGTGGCGTTCAAAGCCAGTCACTGACGGTCGATCGGCAGATGAAACGCTATCGCGTCCCGCGCATCGCGTTCATCAACAAAATGGACCGATTGGGTGCCAACCCGACTGCCGTCGTTGGTCAGATGCGCGATCGTCTCGATGATAACCCTGTGGCTATCCAAATCCCTATGGGATGCGAAAGTGCCTTCGAAGGCATTATCGATTTGGTCGCCATGGAAACCGTCCGATTTGATGGTGCCAATGGTGAGACGGTGCGGCGGGTGGCCATTCCTGCAGCGTACCTGCCAGAGGCGAGAACGGCGCGGGCAAGGATGCTCGACGCTTTGGCGATGCTCAATGATGAACTGATGGAAACGATGTTGTCTGGCGTTGAACCGACAGCGGAGCTAATTCACGCTGTCATTCGAAGCGGGACTCTAAATTTACAACTGACTCCGGTTCTTCTGGGCAGTGCGTATAAAAACCAAGGTGTTCAAGAAGTCTTAAACGCTATCAACGCTTATCTTCCGGCACCACATCAAAGAAAGGTAATTGCAGATGATTTCAATGAGAATAAAGTCCAGCTCCAATGTAACGCGGGCCTTCCAGTGGTTGCGATGGCGTTCAAAACGGTCGTCGAGAAATTCGGGCAGCTATCGTTCCTGCGCGTCTATCAAGGCACTTTGAAAAAGGGAGCCTCGGTGGTCAACGTACGAACCGGCAAACCGATTCGATTGGGTCGTCTTGTTCGGATTCATGCGGCGCAACGCGAAGACCTAGACATCGCATTTCCGGGAGACATAGTTGGCGTGGTCGGTATCGATTGTTATTCGGGCGATACGTTTGCCGATCGCGGTTGTGATGTGCAACTGGAAACCTTTGTTGTGGCAGATCCCGTTGTCCAATTGGCAATCGCACCTAAGAACCGTGATGACGCCGATAAACTTGCCGCTGCGTTGGCTCGTTTTGTTCGCGAAGACCCGACCTTCAATGTGTCAACAGCGTCTCAATCTGGCGAAACTTTAATCGCCGGCATGGGGCAATTGCATTTGCAGGTCTATGTCGAGCGCATCGAAATGGACCACGAATGCGAGTGTATTGTTGGTACGCCTAGCGTTGCTTATCAGGAACGCCCAAGTCTACCGGTTGATTTTGAACACCAGTTCAAAAAAATGTCGGGCGGCCCTGGCCAGTTCGCTCAAATTGTTGGGCGCATGGAACCTCTTGATAGCGATGCTGGATTCGTATTTGAGGAAACCGTTGTCGGTGGACGAATCGAAAAGCGTTTCTGTTCTGCCGCTGGCAAAGGATTCTCCGAAGCACTTCAAGGTGGACCACTTGGTGGTTTCCCCGTGGTGGGTGTCTCAGTGACATTGACTGACGGGAAACAACATCCTAACGATTCCTCGGAAATTGCGTTCAGGAATTGCGCTGCACAAGCAATGCGGAATGTCATCCTGCCCCGTTCGGGACTCCGTTTATGGGAACCTGTGATGGAGCTAGAGATAGAAGTTCCGGAAGAGTTTGTTGGTGCAGTAACGGGGCATTTGTCCAGAAAGCGCGGAGTCGTAACTGGCTCTACAGCAACTGGCCAAACGTCAATCATCAATGCAACTGCCCCTTTGGCAGATTTGTTCGATTACTCTAACGAGCTTCGCTCAATGACTAAAGGCGCAGGGGCGTTCACCATGGCACCAGCGGGTTATCGTCCGGTGCCGGTGAATGTCCAAGAGGAAATTCTCTTTTGCGATTGAACCTTGGTCCTCAACCTCGGTTTTATCAAGGGCCCGTCGGCATTGTCGGCGGGCTCCTTTTGGATTTCCAAAGCCGACATAAACTGACAAACCGGAAAACCCCGGCAAATCAACCACGCACTAAGCGATATTTAAGAGTACAATGGTAACCCTCCATTGAAGACCTCACTTCATTTGAAAGTAGCTGATGTTTCAACGCAGCATTAATACTCGACGCGCGGCACGAAGATCTTCTGCAGCACGAAAACAAAACTCAGCCGTGCGCTACGAGCGACTTGAACCGAAAAACTTGCTCACAGCAATCATCTCTGAGTTCGTTGCTTCTAACGACACATTGAATGATGACAATGGGAACTCGACCGACTGGATCGAAATTTACAACGCCGGGACCCAATCAATCAACTTGAATGGCTATCGGCTGACCGACAGCCCATCAGATTCTTCCAAGTTCGTTTTCGATGGCGGCACCCTATTCCCAGGAGAATTTCTGGTGGTGTTTGCAGGTGAAGATGAATCTCCCAGCGTTGGATCAGATATCTATACTGGATTTTCTCTGGGAGCAGACGGAGATTACTTGGCTCTTATAGACTCCGTTGGAAACATCCTTTCCGAATTTAATTCAGCAGGTTCCGACTATCCGCAGCAGTATACCGATGTATCATACGGTGTGATTCCAAGCGGGAATTTCGATCAAGTTTCCTACTTTGCAATACCGACGCCTGGCCAGTCCAACTTTGGCGCAGTTCAAGGAGTGTTGGACCGCGTGGAGTCCAACGTTACGGCTGGTTTTTACGACTCGACGATTCAGGTCACACTGTCGACCTCATCGCCATCAGCACAGATCCGTTATACAGTCGACGGAAGTACTCCATCAGCAACCAACGGCGCGCTCTACACTTCTCCAATCAACGTTTCAAGCACGACAAATTTGAGAGCGGTTGCAACGCGTAACGGCTATCTGTCAGTTGCCGACCGAACGTGGTCGTACCTGTTCCTTGACGACATTCTGGACCAGTCCAACAACGGAGAAGTTCCTGCCGGCTGGCCGACGCAACAGAATTCCGGGGGCTACTTGATCGACTACGGCATTGATCAACAAGTAATCGACATTGAAGGTGAACAACAAATCCGCGACGCTTTACTGGCGATTCCTACTTGGTCTGTTACAACGGATTTGGACAACCTGTTTGATCCCCAAACTGGCATCTACTACAACGCTCAACAGCGCGGCGACGATTGGGAGCGACCTGCATCGGTCGAGAAGATTGACTCTGGTGACGGCACGGGCGGTTTCCAAGTCAACGCTGGGTTGCGGATCAAGGGAGCATACAGCCGACGGCCAGAGAACCCCAAGCATTCGCTCAAACTCTATTTTCGCAATGAGTACGGCGATGCAGATCTGAACTATCCAGTCCATGGCGATGAAGGCGTCGATTACTTCAAAAAACTTGACCTAAGGACAGCTCAGAACTGGTCATGGAGCTTCAACGGAACCGATCAGACGTCGTTCATCGTTGACGAACTGAACCGCGTGAGTCAGCAAAGACTAGGCCAACCTTCCACGCTTAGCACTTGGTTCCATCTCTACCTCAACGGTCAGTACTGGGGCCTTTACCAGACTCAGGAACGTCACGACAGTAACTTTGGAGCATCGTACTTCGGCGGCGAACCCGAAGACTATGATGTGATCAAAGCTGAAGGCGGTCGGGCAGAGGCGACCGACGGAAACTTAGAAGCCTACCATCGCCTTCACAGTCAAGCGTTTGCAACACTGTCTGACGGCGTCACTCCTGCGTTTGCAGACTACGCGAACTACATGAAGGCTCAGGGCTTGAACGCCGATGGTACGAGAAACCCAAACTACGAAGTGTTGCTGGATGTCGATAACCTGATCGCCTATATGCTGCTGACACTTAACGGCGGTAACCGTGATGGTTCAATCGGAATGTATTCGAATCCGGCCAACAGTGCCTTGAACAACTTCTTTATTTTGCGAAACAGAAACGCAGACGAAGGTTTCAAGTTCTTCGTTCATGACTCCGAACACACTTACAGGGATGTAAACGAAGATCGCACCGGCCCTTTTGTCCACCCAAATCTAGAACAGGCCCGTTACTTCAACGCTCAAACGTTGCACCAGCGTTTGTTGTCCAATGACGAATACCGAACAGCTTTTGGTGACGCTGTGCAAGAGCATTACTTCAACGGCGGCATATTCACTCCAGAAGGACAGGCCGATCTTATCGACGAGTTGGCGGCTGAGATCGATGTTGCGGTCTATGCCGAATCAGCGCGGTGGGGCGATGCGAAACGATCGTTTCCTCAACTTCGTCAAACTTGGCTCAACAGACTCGATGATCTGAAGAATTACGCGACGGCTCGCTACAACGTAATTCTAGACCAATACCAAAACACAACGCAGTTGCTTAAGGACACCAACGGCAGCTACTCGATATCCATTGACTCGCCGATCTTCCCGAACGTCGCCGCCCCCAGCTACCTGCTTGACGGAAGCTTTCAAAACGGTGGCGATGCAAATGACGGCAGTGAACTATCGTTCTCCAATGAAGGAGGGCTGGTTTACTACACGACCGACGGCAGCGACCCTCGACTCCTTGGCGGCGGCATCAACCCGGACGCAATCGCCTTCAGTCCTGGCACGATAACAGAATCAACTCTGTTCACTACCGGATCAATTTGGAAATACCATGACCAAGGCGTCGATCTCGGTACATCGTGGCGAGCGAGCAGCTTCAACGATTCGGCGTGGGCCTCGGGACCATCGGAACTTGGTTACGGTGATGGCGGCGAAGCCACCGAGTTATCGTACGGGTCCAACGTACTCGCCAAACACCCGACGACATATTTTAGGAAAACCTTCAACGTAGCCGCCGACGACTACACTGCCGCCACGCTACAAGTCAAACGCGACGACGGAATCGTTGTGTATCTCAATGACACCGAGATCGGCCGCCAAAATGTTCTCGGCACGGTCAGCTACAACACGTTTGCTTCCACTTATGCAACGGATGATGGCAACGGCTGGCATGACATCGTCTTCGACCCGGGTCTGTTGAATGCAGGAAACAACACACTGGCTATCGAAATCCATCAGAGTTCCGGAGGCAGCAGCGACATCTCGTTTGACGCCCGGCTGATTCTCACGACGCAGTCGTCGTCAGCACAATCTGTCACACTCAACGCCACAACCGAGATCAAATCACGTTCGATTAACGGCGGCACATGGTCGGCCCTGAGCGCCGCCACTTTTTTCATCGACGCCATTCCGGCATCACCTTCAAATCTAAGGGTCACTGAAATCAACTACAACCCTGCATCAGGAGCAGAATTCATTGAACTGTGGAATTCGACGAGCGGGACGACCGCCGCGACGCTTGATCTGGCAGGAGTGCAATTGACCGACGGACCAAGTTCGCCATTTGTAATCGCTGAAGGAGCAACCTTGCTGCCGGGAGAATACGGCATTCTAGTTTCGGACGAGATTGCTTTCCTTGCCGCTTATCCAAATGTCGATCCGGCGGTCATTCTTGGCGAGTTCGCCGGTGGGCTTTCCAATAGCGGTGAACGTGTGAAATTGGTTGCCGCGGATGGCAATGAAATTGTCGATGTGGAATACAACGACAGTGACCCATTTCCCGTCGCCGCCGACGGTGCGGGTGCCTCGCTAGTCTTGAAAGACGCGGCCAACACTCCTGCCAATTTGACCAGCAAGTACTATTCATGGGGTAGCAGTACCATTTTTGGTGGCACGCCCGGAACCGGCGATTTCACGCCGGCGGGTGTGATCATCAATGAGGTTTTGGCAAACTCCAATGGGGTTGTTTCAGATTCAATTGAGCTATTTAACCCGACAGTCGGTCCTATCGATATCAGTGGTTGGTTTCTGAGTGATGCTGGCGGTAACCTGTTGAAATTCGAGATCCCGTCAGGTACCGTTTTAGGCGCAGGCCAATACATTGTCTTCGACGAAAGTGATTTCAATCCAACTCCCGCGACGCCAGCAGCCAATCACTTTGCACTTAGCGCGTCCGGCGGTGACGAAGTCTATTTGGTCATCCCCGATGGCAGTGGAGGAGTGAGCGAATTCGTCGACAGTGTTGAGTTCGGAGCTTCATTCAACAATCGATCCTTCGGCAGGATTCCCGATAGCACACGATTGGGACAGCTGGAAGAAACTTCTTTGGGTCTGTCCAACGGCAGCTTCCATGTTGGTCCTGTCCTAATTTCCGAAGTCAATTACCATCCGTCCGATCCATCGTTTGCAGCACTTGTGATTGCACCGAGCCTTTCGGCTTCAGATTTAGAGTTTGTCGAGATCCACAACCAGAGTGCCGCCTCGGTGTCGCTGACCAACTGGCGTTTGCGAGGAGAGGTTGACTTTGATTTCCTTCCCGGCAGTAGCATTTCGGCGGATCAGACGATAGTTCTCGTTTCGTTCTCGCCAACCGATTCGGTGATGGCATCAGCGTTTCGGACTCATTATGGAATTGGAAGTGGCGTAGCATTATTGGGCCCGTATTCTGGAAAATTGAGCAACAGTTTTGGACGGGTTGAACTTCAACAACCCGATGCGCCTCCTGCCGATAACCCAACGCTGATTCCGCGTGTCACATCAGATGAAGTACTGTATGATGACTCGGGGTTGTGGGATAGCTCGGCCGACGGACTCGGAAATTCGCTCTCCCGAATCGAAGTCAACGAATCAGGTAATTCCCCGCTCAGCTGGGAAGGTGTCGCGCCAACTCCGGGAACGTTCAGCGTACCTACCCCACCACCGTTTCTACTAGGAGATGTAAACCAAGATGGCGTGATTGACTTTTCGGACATCCCGTCATTCATTTCCGTCTTGCAGGGTGGTGATTTCCTTGCCGAAGCGGACATCAACGGCGACGGAGTGGTCGACTTCGCGGATATCAGCTTCTTCGTTGATTTGCTTATCGCCCAGTGACTCTAATACGGCTCACGAAAACGACTAAGGCTTCGCAACTAAAGAAGCTCAGAACAAATAACGGTATGTCTTATCGGGCGGCGTGCTTTCATGAGCTATGATCGACGGATCCAACTTGCTTTAACGTTTTCTACCGGTTAGTGTTTCAGGCGAACTGGAGTCAGACGAACCCTATTTCTCAATACGGCAGCACACCGGCCATGGATCCTGACAAGGAATTTTTTTACCCAGGGGAGTTTGGGGACGAACCTAAAAGGGTGGGACGCTGGCTGCTGAAATCGCTCCTGTTTGGACTGTTGGTCGCGACAATTCTTGTTTCAAGCGCGTACTATCTGTCCCAACAAGAGCCAGAGTTCTATAAGGCGGCACTTCGCAAGACGCCAGAGTTTGCCAGACAGAAAGGCGCCGAACTAGAAACCACGGTCATGGAGATCTACAACGCAGTTCTCGAACAAGGCAACTGGCGCGGGGAGGTAACTCAAGACCAAATCAACGGTTGGTTGGCAACGGAACTACCAGAAAAATTTCCAGAGCTGCTGCCGGAGGATGTTATTGCGGATCCCCGTGTTGCCATTGCCCATGGCGAAATCAGCGTTGCTGGTCGAGCCCATTACCAAGGCATAAAAGGGATCGTCGTGGGCAAGCTGGATGTTTTCAAAACCGATCAGAATAACCAGTTCGCGATCAGGTTCCGCAGCCTTTATACCGGCATTATCCCAATACCCATCAGTTCATTCGCCGACCAAATCACTGAAGGCCTCAACCCAAAAGGGTACCAAACGATGTGGACAAAACTGGAAGGGGATCCCTTGCTGGTCGTGATTGTGCCAGAAGAGGACTTGCTTATTCATAGCCTTTACAGATTGAATATCGAGACCATTGATGTCGAAGAAGAAAAAATTATCGTCTCGGGCACGACGATAAACCAAGTCGAGGAGGAAGCCCAACTTTGATTACAATACAGAGCGACTCGCGATTCGCTACACTGAAACACTAGGCACTAGACATCAAAGACGCCTTTTCCAAACAGGTCGTCAGAATCGTTAACAACTCGCATTTGCGATTTCGCAACCGATTCAATGGTCCCATTGGAAATAGTCGCATCACCTAGCCGATCATCGTTGATGCCTTTCATCATTGCTGTCGGCGATGCTGCCGATCTCACTTCCGAAGGGCCGTCCAAGTCATCTCCATTGACCTCCGTCAGACCAGCATTCTCGCTAGACTTGGCCTCAGCCTGTTCGCTGGACTTGCCGTCGGCCTCTACACTTGCTCTACCCTTATCGTCGCTTTGGGACGCGGCAACATTCTGACGGACCGCAGTGGAAGAGATTGCGGCACCACGAGACTTATGGGGTTTGGAGGCATGGCGTCCATCGTCATAGCCTTCGTCGTATCTTGACCGATAGCCTGGTTCCTTAGCAAGCTTCTGCTCATTGTGCAGTTCATCAACTATCCGACGCTGTATCATTTCCCGGCACTCGGCATTAATTGGATGCGCGATATCCGCGTAGAGCTTGGCGCGACCGCTACTATCGTGCAGTACTCGCTCCTGCTGCACTTTGGCGCCACACTGATTGCAGTAGTTAGCTTTTAGATGATTTTTAGAACGGCATTTACGGCAATTGCTGGTCAACTTACGACTGGGCATGGCGACAAATGGGCCATTGTTTCCCTCGATGATTTTCAAATCGCGTATCACAAAAGAGCCGTCGAAGGTAATACTACAAAAGCCGCGCAGACGATCCTCCGGGTTCTCCATCAATTTGATTCGAACTTCAGTAATCTCCATCCTAACTCTCCCTGCTCGACCGTCGACATCATGCGGCTATGACATCGTTTTGGCCAAGACTTTGAACATTAAAAACTTCCCACTCTGGGTTACGTTTTCCCAATTCATCGGCAGCAATCCCAGCTGCCTGAACATCAGAAAAGACTCCAAAATAACTCGTCCCACTTCCACTCATCTGGTGCCCAAGGCACTCTGTTTGGTCAAACGCCGTTGAGAGCGCCACCACTTCCTGTTCCAACGATTCAGCGACCGGCTGCAACCGGTTGTGCATGGAATCGGCAATTCTTTCTATATTGCCGCAGGTCACAACTTCCAAAAACTGGTCCACGTCGATCGGTGAGGTCGGCACAACACACTCCCGATAAACGGCAGGAGTCGAAAGACCGCAAACCGGCTTTGCGATCACCAAGGGAATGCCATCGACAGCCTCAACGGTCCGGACTTCTTCACCTCGTCCTGTGCACAATGCTGTCCCTCCATAAAGGAAAAACGGCACGTCACTTCCAACCTGTGCAGCGACCATAGCACGATCCATGTTGGACATGTTCAGCCTCCACGCCAAATCACCCGCCACAATAGCAGCGGCGGCGTTGCTCGAAGCTCCACCTAGCCCGGCTGCTGCCGGAATTCGTTTATCCAGAACAACATCCATTCCCATTTCAGGGTCACCAAACGAGTCTCGTAACCTGAGTAACGATGCTACGATCAGATTCTTCTGATCAACCGGAATATCAGCCGCTGATCGTTTTGAGTCAGGAAACGAAACCTTCAACTGAACCTTGCCGGATCCGTTTGGGCAGAACTCAATCTGGTCGAACAAAGACACCGAAGTCATGACGGTTGCAAGTTCGTGAAATCCATCGGCACGTTTACCAAGAATTTCTAAAAACAGATTTACCTTGGCCGGCGCAGAAATCTGCACCGCGCAGGAAGTGTCAGTTTTTGAAAAGGGGCGTACCAACATCTAATTTCAACAAAGTTCACGTTGTCTAACTTGAATTCATTCCTCAGTAGAGTCTCCGGCAGTTCGGACATCCTGATAAGGGCTGGATGCTGAAGAACGCCTAATCTATCACTATGCAGTCTGATTTCGAATGAAATCCAAACAGGTTTTGCATTTCGTGGCCTCTTCATAATCACCCACACTGATTAACCGTCAACGCTTTCCCGTTCGTAATCGCGTTATCCATTGAGGCGCTGTGATCGTTACCACTGTATCTATTTCGAAGTTTCAGTTTACGAGCTAACATCCACCTTGTTGTAAGTCGACTGTCCCAACTATTCTAAAGAGGCACAAACGTCTTACCAAATCTCACGAAAGCCAACTGTGGAACATCAGCCTGCAACTGTCACCCCTCCATCGGATCAGAATCACGCCCAAAAGCCAACACCATGGTGGGCGCTTCATCGCCGCATGTATGACTGGGTCCTAAAACTGGCCCACTCAAAAAACGCGACGCTATCACTTTTCGGAATCAGCTTTGCGGAATCAAGTTTTTTTCCTATCCCGCCAGATGTCATGCTGGCCCCACTGTGTTTAGGAAACCGCAAAAGATGGGCGTGGTTCGCGGCAGTAACCACAATAGGTAGCGTTTTAGGAGCAATTTTGGGGTATGCGATCGGCTACGGATTTCTAGACATCGCGCTGATGATCCCTGGCATCAATCAAGACAAGATTGAAGCACTTGCCAACGAATTCAGAGAACGGGGACAGTTGTATGTCTTCATCGCCGCCCTTACTCCGATTCCGTTCAAGCTACTAACGATTACTGCCGGCACCGCAAAAATGAATTTGGGCGTTTTCCTTATGGCTTGCATAATCGGTCGCGGCATCCGTTTTTTTGCCGTGGCGGCCATCATCTGGGCCATTGGCCCCAAAGCCATGCCGTTGGTCGATAAGTATTTCAACTGGTTGTGCTTGGCGTTCGTGGGGCTGCTGTTGGGAGGCTTCTACGTGATGAAAATGATGCATTGACCGCCAGCCTAACTTGCGTTGGCTCACTACACTGCCCAAAACTGGCGTCGGTAATTCGCTACAACGTTACCAGTTTGAAGTAGCGCTTTGCGGTTCCTCAAGACCCAACTTTTTCATCTTCTTATACAGCGTCGTGCGGTTGATGCCCAATTGATCGGCCGTCACGTTGCGGTTCCAGCTGTTCTCTCTGAGACACTGAAGAATGATCTGACGCTCGGGGCCCTCAAGGGCTTCTTTCAACGTCTGGCGGACACCTTGTTTGACGGTGGAAACTGCCACCGCTGGAGTAAACGATCCCTCACAGATGTGTGATGGCAGATCATGCGTGCCCAACAACGGACCTTTGCCCAACAGAACAGCCCGGTCAACTACATTCTGCAGCTCACGAACGTTACCCGGCCATTGGTATTCACGCATCGCCTGAAGTGCAGCAGGATCAAAGCCATCCAACTGCTTATTCTCTTCAGCACAAATCTTCTCCATGAAGTGAGTGGCCAGCACTGGAATATCGGACGGACGCTGGCGAAGGGCTGGAAGTTCGATATTGATCACGTTGACACGATAGTACAAGTCTTGTCGAAACGTGCCGGCCTCAACTGCCTTGGACAGATCTTCGTTGGTCGCTAGGACGATACGAGTGTTAACATGAAAGGTCTCGGAACCGCCGACTTGCTCAAATTGTAATTCCTGAAGCACGCGAAGCAGTTTGACCTGCATACTTGGTGACGCAGTCCCGATTTCGTCTAGGAAGATCGTTCCACCGTCAGCCTGCTTAAATTTCCCCTCTTTGTTGGTGGCCGCGCCAGTAAACGCGCCGGCAACATGACCGAACAGTTCGCTTTCAAGCAAGTTCTCAGGTAGTGCTCCACAGGCAATCTCCACAAATGGAGCGTTCTTACGCTGCGAGCGTTGATGAATAGCCCGAGCGATAAGAGATTTTCCCGTTCCGCTTTCTCCTGTGATCAGGACCGTCGCCTTTGTATTGGCGATGTTGTCGACCATGTCGAAGATCTTCTGCATCCGCTGGTCGCTGCCAATAATGCTCTCTTTAGCAAAACGTTTGTCCAGCTGAGCCTTGAGTTGCTCGTTCTCTTCGAGAACCTGTTGTTGTGAAAGTGCACGGTTAATCGCGATCAAAATCTCGTCATCGATCAGGGGTTTGGTCATCAGATCAAATGCCCCGGCGCGAATCGCCTCAACGCCCGTGTCCACAGTCGCATAACCCGTCATCAAAATAACGACAACATTCGGATGGTGTGTGCGGCAGTGTGACAGAATGTCCATGCCGTCTTCGTCACCCAATCGTAGATCGACAAACGCGAGATCAAATGTTTTAGCGGCCAGTGCACTCTCGGCTGATGCCTTATCGGAAGCTAGCTGAACGTCAAAACCTTGTGTTCTTAGCCAGCTACCGAGTGACTGCAAAAGGTGCTGATCATCGTCAACTAAGAGGATGCGGTGAGGCGTGTTGGATGAGGAATTTGTCATGATGCTTTGAACGGCTGGGTTAATTAATACAACGTCTGCTGTTTATTTAGGTCACGTTCTAGAGCAAGGTGGTTTCTTTTCATCAAAAATCGCGGATTCACCCCAATACCGTTTCAATCCGGACAATCAGACCGAGCCCATTCAAACCAAAAGCAAGCAGCCCGCGAGCAAGCAGCCACGAGCAAGCAACTCAAAAACAAGCGAATTAAATTCAAAATAACTGTAGTCTTCTCGCAAAATTCTTGCGATTAGAGCGAATTTCGTTCGATTACATACATGATACATTCGTATTATTGCCACCTTTGGCGGAGGTCAGGACCAATCAAAAACTTGGTCAAGCAGCCTCTGCTCATTGAGCGGCAATCACAGAGCTTCAGGTCTCTGTCACAACTTCACTAATCTCCCACCTTCGAAGTTCCCACAAAAAACTATCCACGAAACACTCAATCCAAGATATAGGCATCTAAGAACTTACTTCAAGGAAACACCTACCTACCGCTAGCCATCTCAAATGGCTCGCAAGCTACCTGCGTTGCGTTTTATCCATTCGCCACCATGTGGCAACTTTCGTTAGTTGCTCATTGGTGTCGTGTACTAAGGAGCAAGGCTGTGCAAAGCAAAATTCTTTTATTGGACCCTCATCCAGCCATCGAGGCAGGAATCAAGTACTCTCTTCTACCGATTTCCGTTCCCGATGAATTCAAAAAACTAAATTTCAGTGCTCGGGTAGATACCCCAGCGAAAATAATGGAGGCAGTTACTCAACACCAACCTAACGTTCTAGTCACTGAAACACGCATTAGCGGGCGAGATGTTCTCAAACCACTTGAAAGAGTGATGGAGGCATACAAAGAGTTGAAAGTCATTGTCTATTCAACTCAAGAAGATGCCACCAACATTGCCCGTGCAGCAGCATTGGGATGCTATGAATATCTTCCCAAAACGGTCTCTTGCGAGCGATTGGTTTCAGCAGTTTGCTGTGCGATCGCCGGACGTCCCTCTGCGGAGGACAGTTTACTGAAAAGGACACGCGCTCGGATGAACCGCCGCAAGCTTTCTGGAAATGGTGGAGCCAACATTCCATTGACTAACCGTGAGTTCCAAGTTTTGAATCACATCGCGGTGGGAATGAGTAACCGAGAGATCGGGAAATCATTGACCATCAGTGTCGAAACGGTGAAAGAGCACGTTCAGAATGTTCTTAAGAAACTGAAAGTGAACGATCGCACACAAGCCGCTGTCTTTGCCATCCGCAACGGATGGTGCTAGATATACCGTTCAGTAAGTCGACTTAAGACTTGCGTTAGACGCAACGAGAAAGATTGGTCAGCACGTCGCAAACTAGCCCGAGGCAGAAGGTGTCTTCTGCCTCGTCAGCGATCGGCGACTCAAGAATTCTTTTGCTCACAGCAGTTTTTTGGAAATACTTTCGTCCCCGAAACGAGTAAACGGAATATTAAAGCACCTGATTTTGTTGAATCGGGTCGCGCAATGGGTTAGCATCGACACTCATTGACGAACATTCTCTTACTCAGGACGGTTATGGCGACAGAACAACAGGCTTCTCTGACTCAACTTGCTTCCGACGATGTTTCGCAAATCGACGAGCTTGGTAACGTCTTCCAGAGGCTAAAGTCCGAGCTGGCAAAAATCATCGTCGGCCAAGAAGATGTGATCGAACGACTCGCGATCTGCCTGTTCGCGCGTGGACATGCGCTGCTGATGGGTGTACCCGGACTGGCCAAGACGCTTCTGATCAGCCGCTTGGCTGAAACCATGTCGCTGGATTTTTCCCGAATTCAGTTTACTCCTGACCTGATGCCGATGGACATCACCGGCACCGACATTCTTCAAGACACTGCGTCGGGTAAGCGCGAATTCGAATTTATCAAAGGCCCACTTTTTGCCAATATCGTGTTGGCTGATGAAATCAACCGTGCCCCCGCCAAAACTCAGGCCGCGATGCTCGAAGCGATGCAGGAGCATCGTGTGACAGTCGTGGGAAAATCGTTCACGCTTGATCAACCATTTTTCGTATTGGCGACACAGAACCCTGTGGAGCAAGAAGGAACCTACCCCCTGCCAGAGGCGCAGCTGGACCGGTTCATGTTTTTGATCGAGGTCGACTATCCCAGCCGCACCGAAGAGATTCAAATCGCGCGCAGCACAACCGGTGCCGCGTTGCCTCAGCTGGAACACATCCTTCATGGCGAAGACGTAATCCGATTCCAAGAATTGGTTAGGCGCGTTCCAGTACCCGACCACATTTACGAATTTGCCGTCGACCTAACCCGCCGATCGCGCCCCGACTCCGACGAGGCACCGGACTGGCTGAAGCCTCTGGTGGGATGGGGAGCCGGCCCTCGCGCGGTTCAGTATCTGATTCTCGGCGCCAAAGCCAGAGCTGCCTTGCACGGAAGCTACATGGTGCGATTGGAAGATATTCTGGAAGTGGCTCAACCGGTGCTGACTCATCGCGTACTGACAACGTTTGCCGCCGAATCCGAAGGACTCAGCAGTCGCGATATTGTGGATCGCTTGGTGGATGAACTCAGCAAGGAGGTGTAGGAGGGGAGTCAACCACGGAATACGCAGAACACACGAAATTCGCCCTCATTTTTCCGTGTCTTCAGTGTGTTCAGTGGTAAACAAACCTGCAATGAACCGCTGCTGGCTTAAGAGACCTCTCACAGAGTACCAATAACTTCATGGCACAGAATCACGACTTCATCGAACATCGAGTCATCGCTCGGCTCAAAGCGTTACCGCTGCACGCGCGTTTGCCGATGCTTGGTGGAGTTACCGGTATGCATCGCAGTCCACACCGAGGTTCAAGTCTGGAGTTCGCGGAGTACCGTAAATATGTGCCCGGGGACGATACCCGTCGTTTGGATTGGCGTGCCTACGCGCGCAGCGATCGGTACTATATTAAGGAATTCGAAGCCGACACGAACCTACGTCTCTGTTTGATCGTCGACACCAGCGGTTCGATGAACTTCAACAACGGCGGCCAATCAAAACTGGAGTTTGCCCGCCGCCTCGCTGGAACTCTGGCCTATCTGGCCGCTCAGCAAGGCGACGCGATCGGACTGTACTGCGCGGGCAAGAAATTCAACACCGAAATTTCCCCTAAGCGCAACGCGGCACACTTGCGCGTGATTCTTGACGCGCTAGGTAATGCCACCGGTTCGGGGGAAACGGGGTTGGCCGAAGCATTGCATGAGGCCGCCGAGCGTATTCGGCAACGGGCGCTAGTGGTGGTGATCTCAGATTTGTTTGTGGATCCAAAATCACTTGCCGATGCATTTCAGCATTTGCGTTTTCGCAAACACGACGCGGTGGTTTTCCATTTGCTGGAACAATCCGAGATCGATTTCGAGTTCGACCGCCCGATGCGGTTTAACGACTTGGAGGGAGGCGCTCCATTGCTGGCCGATCCCAGCATCGTCGCCAGCGATTATCGCAAAGCGGTTCGGCGGTATCTGGACGATTTGAAAGTCATCATGCGTG
>CAZDBE010000014.1:30895-32648 GCA_964503675.1 uncultured Pirellulaceae bacterium
GATTATCGCAAAGCGGTTCGGCGGTATCTGGACGATTTGAAAGTCATCATGCGTGACGCGGCGGTTGACTATCAGAGGTTGAGTGTGGATCAGCACTACGGCGATGTGCTGGCGAAATTCTTACTCGAACGGGCCCCGAAAAAGAAATAAGAGAAGCGTGATGAAACGAACAACAATGAACACGACTCGCATACTTTGCTTGATGTTGATCACGGCGGTGCTTCAGGCTTCTTCTGTTTTCGCTCAGCAAACGGAGGACAAAGAGAACGCGCCCGCCAAAGTCGAGATGCTAACGCTCAACGTACAAGTGCTTGATCCGGATGAACATCCGGTTGAAGGAGCCACCGTGAAGCCGCGTGGGTTGCGGACGAAGGTGCAGCGCGCGGACTGGTGGGGATGGAGAACCGATCGCGACGGTGATGTTCCACAAATCTTGAGTAACAGTGAGGGAGTTGCTGAAGTACCGTATCCAAAGTACGTGATGGAGAAACTGGAAACGGGTACGCTGAACCTAAACGTCACCCACCCTGATTTTGTCCAGTTTGATGCTGACCGTTCTGTCGATTCGAATCCGGCAACAGTCAAGTTAGAAAGGGGGTTCCGCATTGCCGTAACGGCAATTGATGCCGACACGGGTCAACGGATCAAGACGAACGTCAACGCGCTCGTCAGTGTTCCAGCGACAGGGAAGTGGGAGCAGAAAAAGAGCGGCATGCTGGTCTCGCCGACGCTTAAGAAAATGGACTGCATCCTGCGAGTGCTACATTTTGAAAAAGGCAAGCCAACCAAGTTCAGCCAACGCATCGAAGTCAAACCCGGTGAACGTAGCCGCGTTTTACTAAAAGACGTCAAACTGGCGATCGGCACACGTGTCGAGGGAAAGATTGACAACACGGTGCCGCGCCCAATCAAGAACGGGCATGTCTGCGCAAGGGTCGATCGTGACGTCGACTCTAAGAACCGGGCAAGGAATTCGTGGAATTGGTCCGACAAGGCTGAAATTAACGAGGATGGAACGTTTGTTTTTGAGTCCCTGCCAGACGATGAGGTTCTCCAATTGATCCCCGTGTGTGATGGATGGGTGCCGGACAAAGCAAATAAAACTGACGTGTTGAAGTATTTCCCCGACGAAATGCGACAGTTTGATCTTAGCTGGGGGGCTTTGCCACAGCTGGTTAAAACCGAAGGCAATTCAGTCGAGGCAGTGCTGCCGATGATTGCGGCCAGATCGGTTGAAGTCACCGTGTTGGGTCCCGATGGCAAGCCGCTGGCAGATACAGAAATCGCGTGTGCTCCAAATCAGTACTGGTTCAACGGTGGCAGCCAAATCCTTGGGGCTGCATTCTCCAGTCGTGACTACATTGTCTCGCCGGAAGATTTTGCGAAGAACTGGAGGAAGCAGCGCCGGTACAGAGTTGTGACCGGCGAGAATGGTGTGGCGATTATTAAAAATTTGCCTAACACGTGGATAGGGAGATCGCTGAGTGTCCAACACGATGATTATGAACTTCCAATTACTGGCCGTCATCGCGAGGCGACATTTGAGTTCGCTGAAACCGGCGTAACGGAAGTGACTTTGAAACTGCAAAAAAAAGGGACAGATGAGATCGGAGCTATTGAAGACTGACCGCAACAAATCCGCATGCAAGCCATTAGCTGCTCAGCCCTCCCCGTCGGCGAGCCTCCGACCCTCCCTCCGGGGGCTCTTCGTCGAATTTAGTGGCTGCTATTATGTGTTGATGTCAGATTTATC
>CAZDBE010000015.1:0-16733 GCA_964503675.1 uncultured Pirellulaceae bacterium
GAATGAAAGCGCACTAACTCTCAGCGAAATCTCGAAGCAGCAAGTGCCTAACCCTATTGTACAGGAATGTTGACAATCTGGCAGGGAAAAGATTCCCTTTTAGTGCAAGGATTAAGGTGTCTGATCCGGTTCTTACGAGAAAACAGTCCATAATGCTGCCATATTAAGTCCTACAGTAGCTTCTCTAGCTCGGTCGTTGGTGCCAACAGTTCAACCAGCGTGAACCAGACACCTTTGATGAAGTAGACCTCTGTGGGTTAACTAACAGCGAAATTCGACTGCAAAATGCTAAACAGGCTTTCGTCGTTTCTTGACATAGTGCTTTTTAGCGCAAACGCCTCATTTAGGTTTACTGTGCCGGTGTCTCTGTCTCATCGAAGGCTGCATTCGCTGCGGCTGCGTCATCGGCGGCGGTAGGGCCAATATCGTTCAAACCATCACCCCACAGGTCTCATCGCGATTTCCAAGTTGGAACCCTCGGCCCGCTTGCGCAGCAAAGGAGGTGTGTGAGTCGGAATCAACCGGAGTTGCCTTTGGTTCGAAAATAGAAAAATGGGCCTAGTTCTTAAAATGGGCCTAGTTCTTAGTATCCGAAACTTGGGGCTCACTTGCAGAAGTTGTCGTCCCGTCTTCTCGCAGAACGGCTCTCATTCCTCTAGGAATGTTTTTGTGCGTCGTTACTTTCCCACTAGTCCACAACACTTCGATTAGGTCGATTTTATCGAAGTCTCCCAGTCCCACGTGTAGCCAATTGCCATTTTGGCTTGACAGTCCGTCACTTGAATTATGCTGGATGGCTCGCCAGGTCGAGTCGATCAACACGCGCACTTGGGATCCGAATCCGTCTCGAGGAGACCACTCGCTGTCAGTTGTTGGACTCTCATTTCCCCCCTGTAGCTTAATGAATGCCGCCCCTTGATTCTTTGCCGATTGTTTACCAAGCCCCAAAGTGTTTATGGCAACTTGAAAACGCGGACTGTTGGGAGAAGTCACGCCCAAATCTAAAAATCCATCGCGATTGATATCGAATGCGACGAAACCTCTTCCATCTTGTTGAAAATCAACTCCCGATACCAACGAAACATCTTCAAATCCATCATCGGTCTGAAGAAAAAGCCGATTCCTTTCATTCCCACTAAACGGAATAGCCTTTCGCAAATCTGTCGAATCAGGCTTTGACTTAAAGACGTTGATTTCTAAATCCGCCCCGCTCCAAAATCTCGATTGGGAGTATGCCGGACTTTTTTGAGGGTCTCTTCGTACGACCGTACGCCACATGCAGCTTCACAAATCACCGGTTTGGGAAATGTTCATTGGAGGAGTAAACAAGCCGCTGGGAACGTAGATGTCGAGTTTCCCATCGTTGTTGAAATCCAACATCTGCCCCCCAAAAGACCAACCGACCTTGGAAATACTATGAAGGCTCTTTCTATTCGAGACTAGTTCAAATCGATCATCGTTCCCTGCGTACAAGAAGTTGCCTTCCGCCGCGATACGAACTTCTGGGCTAACGTTTTCACCGACTTGTTCGAATATTCGATGTCCTGCTTTAGAATACATGTTTGAAACATACATGTCTAAGGCACCATCAGAATTGAAATCACCTAGGCTGGCGCCCATGCCAAAGCTGCTTGGTTTGTCGCCAAAAACATCATGGGTGGCATCAACGAAATCAAACTCAAAAGAACCCCGTTTGGTATCATTCCTCAGGAAAGCATCTGGAGAGAAGTCGTTGCAAATATACATGTCTAGATCCCCATCAGCATCATAATCCAGCCAAGCCGACTGATAGGAGTTTCGCCATTGTTTAAGCTGGTCGCTGATTTTAGCTGGCGCTAGTTTGCCGCCTTTGTTGACCAGTAGGATGTTTGGTGGCCCAGCACGGTCCAAGAAAGGGTGCTTACCGGCGGTAATGCGTTCAAAATATTCAGATTCGTCATCCGGCGCAACGATTTGTTGAGCCCATTCTTTTTTAAGTCGAGCGTGCGCGGAATAGGTACTTAGGTACACATCCAGAAGGCCGTCCCGGTTGATGTCCACGACCATGCCGGACGTCACGAATTTACAGTGCTTCAACTCTGCATTGATCGACTCATCTTGGCTGAAAACACCATCTGTATTGCGGAAATACAAAGAGCTTTCAATGCTTCTTCCCAGCAGTAAATCTGGGTCTCCGTCATTGTCGAAATCAGCGAAGATCGCGCAGTTTGCGTAGGAACTATCTTTCTTTAGCCCACACGATTCTGTAACGTCCTCGAAGTGATCCCCCGTGTTTTTCAGCATCATCGATTGCCCGTGCACATCCGTCACGAAAACGTCTTGCAGTTGGTCGTTGTTGAAATCGACAACGCTGGCGGAGGGATACATGGCCGACGAAAGCCAGTCATTGAAGAGCTTGAACTTGAGACCGGCGTGCTGCCTGCTTTGCTCGCCACGCGCATGTTCTAGCAAGACTTTCTCTACTGAAGAATGCGAAACTTGCCTTCGCGTATCTTCCAAAGGAATCAGGCGCTTAGTCGCATCCTGAAAGATAGTTCGCTTTGCTCTAGAAACAACGACACTCAACTGTTTCCATTGGGCAATTCGCCAGTTGAATTTACTATCTCTCTTCCAAAGCAACTGCTGTTCAGCTTTCAGGCCGAAGATCTCATCGTTTGCAACATTTAGCTTTCCCTCCAGCGATGTTTTTAGAGAAAAACTGTTTGTGTCGTTGTTGAGAAAAATGCCACTAGTTGCGCTGTGTTTTACCGAAGACAGCTTGCCGTACTCAAGTACCGGATGCCACAGCAGATTGCAGTCACCAGAAACTTTCGGCTCGACGCGAATTGGCCAGTAGAACCGCGCGACATCGGGCCCCCTTTTGCGTTTGAAAACAACATGGTCAGCTAGAGGCTTTGCGTCGACTTCTTCCAAAGCAACGTGAGCAAAGTCTTTGAAGAATAAAACATGTAGATCAACCGGTCGTTTTCTAAAATGATCTTCGACCGGCTTCAATTTTAGCATTAATTCTTCGACAACTTTTTCACTGGCATTCGTTGAGAAGATCTCGGCTTGGTCTGGCGCGGCCACATCAGGAATCAACTCCATCGACCTAACCGCAGTGGATAGCTCCGGTTGTAACGAGCCGTCCTTCGAGTCGTCTTGACTGCATCCCAGAACGCATAGCAATACCAGAAGATATTTGACAAGACTTTTTCTTGTGCACTGACTCATTGTGCCTAACAATTCTTTGGCTGCAATCTCTTCGCTAAGCCCGTCCCAGTGATGCAGTAGCAACGCTCTACTCTTATTCTTGAAATGGGCTAAAGAGCAATCATCAAATTGAAGTCACCCGGTTCACTCGGGAGTTGCGTGATTGAAGGGAGGCTCTCTGTTACTATTTGGATGCCTCTTCCATCATCGCTCTGGCAGACTTGCCTTTCTCGCTATCAAGCAATTTGCCCTTCATCAAACGATCGTATGCCTTTGCGTCGGCTTCGATGACTTTACCATTGGCCAATGCTACTCTGCGAATTCCGTCGATTCCCGCAGTTTCAAATACCAGCGGAGCATTAGACCCCATAGTCGAAATTCTGGCAGGGTAGCGAATGGTGAACTCTTCCCCGTCGACGCTACTGATAAACAGATCGGGAAAACTAGCCGGGTCGATGTCCATCATGTCCAAGTTGTAGTCGATGTGTTTTGAAGTAGTAATGTACTCTACCAATTCCTCTTTGTTTTTTGGACCTCGATTTTGGTTCATTGAGGCATACAAAACAATAGAGTTCGCGACTTTTTGAATGTTTGTCTTGTTGAAGGATCTAGTGATCTCTTTAGCCTTGTTTGGACCTTCGCAACCAATACCCAAGACGATGCCACACAGCAGCGCGGCCGAAAAAAAGAATTTGCCAAGCATCTAATACATGCCCTTTCATAAAAAACTCTTCACTTATTGGGCAAGTGAAGAGCAGAAATTAAGACCGATCCAATTTCAAATTAGAGTTCATTGACGTTGGAGACAGCTCCATCGTTCCTTCTTGCAAGCTCATAAAAGCTGACGAGGTCAGCAGTCATTGAGATTGCGTGAGTGGAACCGTCACACAAAACCGAGTTCACTGTTCCTGGGTGGGCAGATCCAAAATTGCCAGCTCCGGGCGCATGTTGGTTGTCTGCGACCAAGACGGCCTCTGAAAAATTGTTTCCTGAGTTGCCAACATTGGCCGTGCGATAGGAACTCCAAGTCGGAGAATAGTATCCGCGATTCTCTGGCGACCACCAGTAGGTTCCCTCGCCTTGAATAGTGTCGTACTCACCTGCCACAGCAGATTTTTCACCGTACAACATTACATTCGAAGAACCGTCTGAAATAGATCCGAAGCCGACTGAAGAATACTTTGTCAGCACGTCCATATCGTCCACGTAGCCACCTCGACCGATGGGCCCACAGTACTTTAATTCTTCATTTGGAGACTGCCCCCACCAACTGTTGGCGCCGGTTGCGGTAGGGTAATCAATCGTTAACCCTTGGTCATTTAGGGCTTCAACCATTCGAGTGTCGAGGAAGAACGCAGCATAGTCGCCGGTTGCAGCTCGACCTCCTGTTGTAAGGTTGAAGGTGTGAAAGCGTTCGCTTCCTCTCGATGGGCAGTGATAGGACGGAACCACTAGCGAACGAAGACCTTCATTCAGTCCGAATGTAGCCCGCTGGTTGGCCGTATTGCCCGCTTCCATGAAGGCCATGATGGCCCAAAAGTGATTCATGTTATCAACAGCAAAATTTGGCGAAAACCAACCGCCTCCGTTAAAGTGCTTATCTGCATCCAAGCCGCTGTTAGGAAACGCCATGTAGGCCGATTCGAAGTTTAGGGTTGCCAAACCAACCTGACGCATATTATTCAAGCATTGTGTACGTCGAGCGGCCTCTCGAACCTGCTGAACGGCTGGCAACAGCATTCCGATCAAAATACCGATGATCGCAATAACGACCAAAAGCTCGACCAAAGTGAAACCAGTTCTTTTTGATGAAGTAGACTTCATAGAAAATCCCCGCAAAAATAGATAAATAGAACAAACTCCTGTAACAAACCTACGGCGCAAATGGCCCACAGGCTAATTAACTCGACCCATTATAAGAAAATGTTGACAATTTGACAGCGAGAAAATATTTCGTTCTTGTCGGCGTGTAATGGGGCCGACTCTTCAATTGGCAAGTTTAAACCCATAATGCAGCCTGAGACTGCTTAGCGTAAGATAATTGCCCGTTGTTTGTTTTCCTTCCGAAACGTGCGGGATAGTACGAATGAAGCCTTTTTGCGTTTTAGCAATCGATAATGGATGGTTCTCCTCTTAACGGCTATGTGTCCAGTCGTTTTCCCCAAGGGGTTGGGTTGTTCTCTTCTATTGATCGCTAAATTAACCTGTTTCACAAACGGGTTGAGGTCGTAACAGATGTCAAACCCTAAAATAAAAGACCTTTGAGCCCATTCTTACCCAACTCCCAATTAGGCAGCCAAATTGAACCAAACCTCTAAAGACTACGGTCTGCACGTCAATCTGGGCCAGCGATCGTATGAAATCGTAATTGAGTCAGGCGTTCTACAAAAACTCGATGAGGTCGCTGCTTCAGTTGTCTCGCAAAAACATGTTGTCGTTGTGACTGATTCGAATGTCGGACCGATTTACCTGCAAGAAGTTGTGTCCCAGTTGCAGGCCTGTGCGACTCGAGTTGATCAGATAACCGTTGACGCTGGAGAGAAATCGAAATGCGTGTCCGTCTGCGATGAACTGTGGCAGCGTATCGATGACCTCAACACTGATCGGCATTCGGTAATCGTTGCACTCGGCGGCGGCGTGGTCGGTGATCTTGCCGGTTTCATTGCGGCGTCTTATGCACGGGGCCTGAACTTTTTGCAAATTCCAACCAGTCTCTTGGCTCAAGTCGATAGTAGTGTTGGCGGCAAAGTCGGAATCAATTTGCCGAACTCAAAAAACATGGTCGGAGCTTTCTGGCAACCCAAACAAGTGGTGATCGATCCTGCAGTTCTCAATACACTCGACGACGCAAATTACGTGGCGGGCATGGCGGAAGTGATCAAGTACGGATTGATCATGGATGAATCGCTGTTTGAATTTCTCGAAACAAATGTCGAAGCGCTCAAGTCACGTGATCTAGATGTCCTTTCGAAGATCATTTCATGGTGTTGCCAGTGTAAAGCTACTGTGGTGCAGGAAGACGAAACTGAATCCACAGGTCGCCGCGCAATTCTGAACTATGGGCACACTTATGGCCATGCGATCGAGACGGTGTTTGGCTACGGAGAGTATTTGCACGGGCAAGCAATTTCGATTGGGATGGTTTGTGCCGCGAGACTTGGAAAAGAACTCGGCATGGTTGATCAAGAATTCTGCGATCGGCAGAGAGCAATGTTTGAAGCTGTCGGTTTGCCAACGAATTGCCCGAAAGACCAACACGATGCCATGCTCTCCGCGATGATGCGAGATAAGAAAGTTGTCGGAGGAGTACTGAAATTCGTGCTTCCAACGCGCGTTGGTCAAGTAGAATTAGTTGATTCGCCTGGTGCAGAAGCCATCCTCAGAAGTCTGAAGAACGCCTAGTCCTATATCAAGGAAACACAGAATGATGAAATCAGAAGTGAACTCTTTTGTTGCAGCTCTTTTCACCGCGATCGTCTTTGTAACATTTGCAGATCGATGCTCTGGAGCGGACTTTATCGTTAACAACGCGGACGACATCGAAACTGCGATGGAAACTGCACAGTCAGGCGACACGCTGATCATGACCGATGGTACTTGGACTGATCAAGAAATCGACTTCGTGGGTATCGGTGCTGTGGGCAATCCGATCACTCTGCGGCCGCAAACTCCGGGTGGGGTTTTGTTGACAGGCGTTTCTCAAATGCGCATCTCTGGTAGTTACTTGGTCGTCAGCGGTCTGCACTTCAAAGATGGTACCATCGAAAATTCTGACCATGTGGTTCAGTTTCGCGGGCCACTGGGAGAAGCAACAAACTGCCGGTTTACGAATTCTGTGATCGAGTCATACAGTGGTCCTGATCTCAACGACAAATACCACTATGTGTCGCTTTACGGACAGCACAACCGAATCGACCACAATCGTTTCTTGGATCAGCAAAACATCGGCCCCCAAATTGTTGCTTGGCTTGACGAATCAGCTAACCCAATCTCCGCGTTTCACCAAATTGATTCTAATCACTTTGGCGACCGTCCCCGAGGCTGGGCCAATGGCTTTGAGGGAATTCGTCTGGGGGATAGCGATACAAGCGGTGTCGATGCCCATATTGTCGTAGAAAACAACCTGTTTGAACGAGTTGATGGAGAGATCGAAATCATCTCCAGCAAATCCAATTTTAACATTTTCCGCTTCAACACTTTCAGACAATGCAAGGGAACATTGACGCTGCGTCACGGAAACAGCAATACGGTCGAGGGGAACTTCTTTTTGGGCGAAGATACCGAAGACTCAGGTGGTATTCGGGTGGTCGGACAAGATCACACAATTATCAACAACTACATTGCTAACGTTGGTGACGAGGCCGACGGAGCTATTTCGATTGCGGCGGGAGTTCCAAACACGCCGCTCAACGGATACCTGCAGGTTAGAGATGCCGTGATCGCTTACAACACTATTCTAAATGTTGCCGGGGCTGGAATTACGTTCGATTGGGGAATCGGATCGAGCAACCGATCGTTGCTACCGGCAGACTTAACGATCGAGGGAAATCTCATTTCGAGTACTGGCGATTCCTCATTTGAAGGTGCCGAAGGTACTGGGCACACATTTGAAGACAATATTGCGTTCGGCGCAGCGTTGGGTATCCCGGCGCGTTCAGGAATTTTACAAGTCGATCCTCTGTTGGACTTGGCTGCTGATGGTCTTTGGCGTCCTGCGACCGGAAGCCCTGCAATCGATGGTGCGACCAGTTCTACACTGCTCTCAGAAGACATGGACGGGCAATCACGCATTGGGCTGTTTGATATTGGCGCCGATGAAGTGTCCACCGCTCAAATCGTCCGCACGCCGTTGACAACTAGTGATGTCGGTGCCGCGTGGTTCAACTACACACCACCCGCCAGTTGGCCACCGCCGACGCAATTACCACCTGGCGAGTTTCTGGTCGTCGAAGCCGAGAGTTACAGTTCAATTACCGACCCTGACAACGATGGAAATGTATGGACAGTCGCCAGCATCATCGGGGCGTCTGGTGGCCAAGTGATCAAGGCACCCGCTGGAAGCCGCACAAATCTTCCGGGCGTGCACGAAACCCTGTCGCTCTACAACATCTCCTTTACTGACGAAGGTGACTACAGAGCTTACTATTTGGCCCGAGGATTTGACGGCTCGTCTGACAGTTTTTACACGCCCAGCGAATTTGGTGTGGATCCCGCCGACACCGAGAACATTTCCAGCGGTGGGAGTTTCCAGTGGGAGAGCGGCGACGAGTTTACGATTGACTCATCAAACGTGGGAGCGCCCGTGGAATTCCGAATAGGGCGCAGAGAAGGAAATACCGAGATCGATGCAATAATCTTCCATCAAAATGGAAGCCTTACGTCAAATCAGTTGGACGAAATTTTGGCGACTGCCGGTGCTGGCGATGCCTTGAAGGGGGATGTCAGTTTAGATGGCGTTGTCGACTTCTCCGATATCTCAGCGTTCATTACGGTCCTACAATCGGGTGTTTACCAAGCCGAAGCGGATTGTGATTGCAGCACAATTGTTGACTTCGCAGACATCCCAGCCTTCATTTCCATCTTGCAAGGGCAATAAGGCAGTGCAGTCCGCGCGCTGGCCAACCGTCCACAGAAGCCTGTAGAACGTTGGAGTTGCCCAAAAAAGGTTACCTAGGTTGGAAATTTCCCTGCCGCTAAGCGAATAGCAGTTGGTCTGAGTAAGGCGATACGCTCTGGACAGCCAGCCCTGATTCTGTCACTCTCCCGCCATGCCCGAGTGATACGGCCGGGCGAAAGAAAGTACAATCCGCAGGCGTTAGCAATGGCAAGTTCTGAGCAACAGTGTTTACGATTTTTTGTGATGGCGTGCTGCTTCGGTTTACTGATCGGCGTCTTCGGCTGTGCCACCAACAATTGGTCAGAACCTCTGTTCGGTCAAGGAGCCCAAAGTAACAGGTTGGAGCAGTCCGTTCGCGCGTACGCTGACGATGATACGCCGCCTAAAGAGGCCCCTTCTTCTCTCAAGCAAAAGTGGAACAGGTTCTGGAATGCCGGATTCGGAAGCGCTTCTGGCCTTGATCCAAAAGCACGGGAGATCGAAAAAAGCCTTGGGCTTTAATCAGTCAGTTGACGCCACTGTTTGTTGACCTGCTTTCACTTTACCGCGTTGGCCTCCAGAACTTCTTGCAAACGCGAGCGCACGGCCGAAGTTTCTTCGGTATCGTTCTCCGCCAGAATCGGTTGCTGTTCCAAAATGTCGGCGTCGATGTCGTAGAGCTTACCAGTTTGATAAAGCTTCCAACGCCGATCTCGCGCAGAAACGTGCAAGCGGAATCGATCCTTATCCCAGCCCGGTCGAGGATCGTAGTAAGAGTAGATCGCCTTGCGGTGTGGAGCGTTGGAAACAGGATTTATACAGCGCGGGTAAAAACTTATGCCGTCGAGCTTATGCACCTTAGGCAATGGCTGGCCCGCGATGTCTAACAGCGTGGGGATGAAGTCGACAGAATCGACCAGCCACTGCGAAACACCACTTAGCACGCGCTTGGGCCAGTTCACTATCAGAGGAACATGAGTTCCCGCGTCAGTTGGCATGGCCTTGCCGCCTTTGACGGGGCCATCTTTTGTTTGAGGAGTAATGTCCAAATGCGTGCCGTTGTCGCTATAGAAAATGATGATCGTGTTGTCTCGGATGCCAAGGTCATCGATCTGTTTGACAACTTTTCCAACACACTTGTCCATGTACTCAACCATGTCTTTGAAGTTCTTCGTGTCAGCGGTCAAACGCTCCTCTGGTTTGCTGTCCCAGTCAGCACTGTCCGGTGTCAACGTCATCGGCCAGTGGGGAAGCGCCATCGGCCAGTAAACAAAAAATGGGTCGTCGCTGTCCTTTTGCTGGGCCATAAAGCTGTTGATGTAGTCAACCCACATGTCAGGTCCGTACTTTCCCTTGGCCGTTTTCAGTTCTCCGTCTTCCAGCCAAGTCGGATCCGCATATCGAGAACCTTTGTCTTCGGTATGCAATGAGTGAAATAGACTGTATCGATCAAAACCCGCGTCGTTGGGATGCATTCCTGTGCCACGCCGAAGTTCTGCCCCCGGAAAGTCGGGAGGATCGTAGCTTTGCAGTTGCCATTTGCCTGCAATACAACTTTGGTAACCAGCCTCGCCCAAGTAGTGGCCGATAGTTTTCGAGTCCGGCGGAAGAATACCGAAGTACATCCAATTCCGATTGTTGTGCAGTCCTGTCATCAGCTGCAGGCGAGTGTTGGTACACAAGGGTTGCGCGTGGGCATGAGCGAACCGCAATCCACCTGCGGCCAATGCATCGATGTTTGGCGTGGCGTAACTTGTTCCGCCGTAGCACCCAATTCCCTCGACACCGATGTCATCGGCCATGATCAGTACAATATTCGGTGGCCGTTTTTCGTTGTCAGCTCGAGTCGTGCAGGAAAGCAAAAGAATGAGTGCTAGTCCAAGGAAGAGCTGAGCAGAAAGATGCTGAAGGTGCTTACTTGAGGACATTGTCACCTCTGTTTTCTTTTTGCTCAATCGTCACCGGCCAACCAGCAAACTGATTTGACGCTTTTCCGTCGGTAGCGTCGACTAGAAATCGAAACGCTTCTAAGAAGTAAGTCTTTGTTTCGGTGTCGATCGTAACCAAGCCAAAACCGCTGCCTTTTTGATGGGCCAGTTCGTATCGGTTCTTTTTGGTGCCAACTTCTGGGTCACCTGCGGCATAAACGTAAACCAGATTTCCAAAACCGTCCACGTATTCACCTGTATTAGGTAAGCCATGCTCCGGCCGATTTTCGTGGGGCATCCCAACACGTTCAGGATTCCACCAGCGCGGGTAACCTGCGGCGATCGCGGGCGTGCAGAAAGACCAGCAACTATCACGTTGCTCGTCGACACCGTACTGCGCGAGTGTAGTCAGATGCTGATCACCATTGATATGTAGTGGCATTCCTTTGCGAATGATCTTGATCGCATTGTCACGCGCCGTTTGCGGCCAAGCCCCCGAATCAAGATCGCCTTTAAGATAGCCGTCGAACTTTCCATGATGTGTCGCGACGCCGGCAAATACGGTCTGGCTGAATAGAACTTTCATCTTGTGACCACGCCAGTCGCGGGCCCAGTGTTTGAGGAAGTCCTCCTGCCGCTGGCCCAGTAGAACCAGCCCCGGTTTGTCCAGTTTTGAGGTGTCGAAGTCTTTATCGGGAACATGGTCCGCGCGACCGCCACCGGTGTCGACTCGATCGGGGCCACTTTTCCACTGCCGGTCGGCAATAATTGCAAAACTTACATCGCCGTAAACCATATCTCCGTAGTAGACGCTGATGTCCTGATCAACGGGTGTTGGATCGTAGTAGTCTGGATGATGAGCGCAATTGGTTTTGTGGACGACGTTGACCATGGCGGCCGGTTCTATGTATCCGCCATAGCTGGAAGTACCACGAGTCTTGTCTTTCATCGGGGCACCCGCTTCTCCCCAGATGTTTCCTTGGAAAACATCGTGGTCGTCGGGCAGGCAGATCGTAGGAGCATTCTTCATCGCGTGGCGGAACGACCAGCCGTGCATGTAGTACTTGCGCAGGTAGTTTAAGATCGCTCGATCGGCAGGCGACCGAATCAAACCGTATCCGCCGTGGTCCTCGTACAGCTGATCGCCGGAAAAGTACAACATATCCGGATCCAGCCGCAATAAGTTTTCGCAAACCGGAGCGTATGGAAATCCGTATTCTCTTTGACATGTGA
Source organism: uncultured Pirellulaceae bacterium (assembly GCA_964503675.1). Classification (GTDB taxonomy): domain Bacteria; phylum Planctomycetota; class Planctomycetia; order Pirellulales; family Pirellulaceae; genus Mariniblastus. The sequence continues at coordinate 11,950 of CAZDBE010000015.1, forward strand.
GTGTACCCAATCTCAACGGGCGCCCGGACGGGTTGGCTTTGATGTTCCCTTCCCAGCTCGATTCCGAGGTCGAGCCGTCGCGCTTCCGTTCTTTGTAGACGACTTTGTACGGCGTTTCTGTTTGCTGGTTCCAGTTTGGGATTCGAAAGGTTGCTGTCCAAGCGTTAGGATCAAGTTCCTCGCTGCCGAGCGATTCCCATTGGCCGTTCTTCTTGACCCAAAGTTCAATGTCTTTGTTATCACGTTCTCCCATTGGGCCGGTGAGAGCGCTCAGCTTCATAACGAAACCTTCGTCACTACGGGAATCGGAGAGTGAATACATGGTCCACAGGATTGGGCCAAACTTGTTGGCTTCGGTGACCGTGAATGCGTCGCCAGAAACAGTCCAGTCACTGAATCGATAACGACTGCCCTGCCCTGCCACTTTTTTCTTGCCGCCTCCTCGAATGAAGTTGTTGAAGATCGCAACATTTCCAAGAATCATATCGGACGTAACCTTGGTCGACAGTCGGCCAAGTTCCTCACCATCGGCGCCGATCGCAATAATCGCTAATTCGTAGTTTGCTCCTTGTGGTGCGCCGACGACCGGTTTGCCCTTCAGGCGGAGAGTTATGTTTTTGGGGTTCGTCAAGCCATCGGCAGCTTTCGCTTGCCGACCAAGTACCAATTTCCCACCTGCGATTCCTGCACGGATCCCAGTTATGGCAAACGAGTTACTGCGGTACTCGTTGATGTCACTACGAATGCCAATTTTGAATCCAGCACCGGTGTCTAATTTGCGAGTTTCGATTTGGTCAATAACTACTGACATTTCGAAATTGCCGCTGGCGTTGGTGACCTGATGCGTTAGCAAATGGACGTTGCGGTTGCCCTTGAGTGAACCACATTCGGCCGCGCCATCAACAACTTGCCAATCCTCCATCGGGTTGGCCCAGCAGTCACCGCCAAGGAAGACGCGATCGCACATGGTCCTCCACAGAACGGTTTTTGCATTGGTCTTCTGGCCGCCGGGTTTTTCTTGAGCAGCATTTGATCTTGGAAGATTTAGAATTGCGCTGCCAAGAGTCGTGCCGAGCGCCAATAATTTCAACGCCACACGTCGAGTCAATTTGGTCATAGTCTATTGCGAGTGCTAAGAGTCAACGATTGAATGCTTGGGTCAGTTTGGATGATGATTCAAATCTATCGTTGTTTCTTTTTCTTTCGTTTCATGTTTTTCAGGTAGTCGAATTTTGGATTGGCGGGCGGCGTACGAACATCCTCCAGCAGGATTCGCATTGCGCTAACGGTCTCTGGTTGGGAAGCTGCCACGTTGTTCAGTTCACTCGGGTCGGTGGACAGATCGTATAGCTCCAACGGCGAGTTAGGATCGATCGAGGCCTCGTAACGAATGGCTTTCCACTTGCCTTTGCGAATCGCTATCCGGCCTTTCTTAGCCGGGAACTCCCAATAAAGATAGTCGTGTGTAGGTTGGTTTGGCTGTCCCAACAGAGTTGGCAGCATGGAAACACCATCGGTCTTGTTTGGCAGTTTCTGTCCCGTCATCGCTGCCATCGTGGGTAAAAAATCCCAGAAAGCTGAGACATGATCGGACGTGCTGCCGGCTTCAATGGCGGCCGGCCATGACGCAATCATGGGCACGTGCATGCCACCTTCATACAAATCGCGTTTGACACCTCTTTGGGTGCCGTTGGAATCGAAATATTCAGGGTCGTGGCCGCCCTCGATATGAGGCCCATTGTCAGAGGTGAAAATTATCAAAGTGTTGTCGGCGATACCAAGCTTTTCCAGTTCGGCAACGACTTCGCCCACGTAATCATCCAGTACATTAACCATGCCTGCAAACGCTGCCCGCGGCTCAGGTTCCGCGCGATAGTGGCCCCCTTTGTGAGGAGTTTCCTTGCCGTACTTTCCCCGGTGCTTCTTCATGTATCGTTCAGGAGCCACCATGTCGGCATGCGGTTGAATCGCGGCGTAATATAAAAAGAACGGACGTTCCTTGTTCTCACGAATGAATGTTAAAGCTTGGTCTTGAATCAGATCGGGGGCGTATTCGTTACGCTGCTCCGCACAGTTTCCAATCAGCAATTCACGTTTGTCATCGCTCCATAAAAATCCGGGGTAGTAGCTATGAGCGATACGTTGGCAGTTGTATCCGTAGAAGCGGTCGAATCCCATCTTCAATGGCTCACTTACAGATCCCGGCGATCCTAGTCCCCATTTTCCAAAGAGGCCAGTGCGGTAGCCAGCTTTCTGCATCAAGTGGGCAACGGTGAACGTGTCGGCAGGCATCGGTTCTTGGCCTTCCGGTTTAACTTCTGCATTGCCGCGTACGGGTGTGTGCCCGGTGTGCAAGCCCGTCATCAATGAACAGCGCGACGGTGCACAAACGGTGCTGCCCGAATAGTGCTGCGTAAAAAGCAAACCGTTTCGCGCGAGGGAATCGATATTGGGCGTTTCAAACTTTTGTTGGCCGTAGCAACTTAGATCACCAAACCCTAGATCGTCAGCCAGAATGTAGATGACGTTGGGATGCCGCTTCTCCGGCGTAGAGTCTTGTGCCGCACACTTTGCCGATCCGGAAACGAAGCTACTTACTATTACGGCAATCGCTGCTCCGAGGGTTAGCCATCGCACCAGTGGGATTGGATTTCCGCAGGCGAGACTTAGGGATCTATCATTCAAGTTGGCAATATTCATTAAACTACTTTTCCGTCATTGGTTTGTGCTTCTACGTTCACTGGTCAGTAGTTATTAGCTTAACCTCTTCTCGCCGCGTCCATACCTTGGGTAAGATATTTTTGTCGTTTTGTTACTGCGGCGAGAAAGCAATCGCCAATCAAGCATCAGGAGTCTCTTCGACTCTTGCAATCATTTTATTGCGAAGCTCCATCTGCCGACGCTTCAGCTTTGATCTTTTTGACTTCAGCTTTCATAGCTTTTTCAAGTAGATCAACTTTGAAACCACGAGGACCTTTGTCACCTGCGAACGCGATTTTCCCGTCTTTTCCAATCAAATAGAGTCGGTCGGGAAGACTCGCGTAGGCTTTTGACGCAGTGTCGTCGATATCATCAAGCAACGCCGGGACGTTCAACTTCATGCTGGTGAGGAACTCCTTTGCAACGGTACGACGCTCTTCGATCGTGATAGGTTGCTCTACAGTTGAGCGGAAATTTGTGCGCTCGCTATCGAGCGCATGGGCTTCGCGCGTATAGATGATGAAGACTTGAACTTGCCCACCAATTTTTTCGTTTAGTTTATTCAGTTGACCAACTGAAGCCGCGAAAGGCGGTCAGGTGCAGCTTCCGAAAAGCAAGGCAACGGGTCTTGCTCCGACGAAGCTCGAAAGTCGAACTGTTTTGGTTTCGTCATTGATGTATGTCAGTGAGAAGTCCGGTGCTTGGTCGCCAACCTTGGGAGCAGCCGAGCCGTCATGGCCTTGCCTACTGCCACCGCGCCGTCGCCTCCCGCGCGTTCCGCCTGACCAGTCACTTGCTGTTAGCGCACCATCTTTGTTGGTGTCGAAGCGCGCGAAATTTTCCTCCGACCGATCATATTCATCTCGGCTCAGCTTCCCGTCAAAGTTCATGTCATATTTTTCAGCAAGAAAACTGAAGACATCCGGACCTCCGCCTCTCCTCTGCTGCGCGCTTGTTTGATCGACAAGTATCAACAATCCGAACATTACGATGGTCAGAGTGAATATGCCCTTCATCTAGTCTCCTGTTGGTTAGCGAGATTCGTCGCGGCGCAGTGAATTCTGATTTGCAGCCTTCTTAGTGAAGCGCAAAAGAAATGGTAGTTGAATTCCATTTGCTGAAAATTAGAAAGCTAGACCACTCAGGAACTTTAAGGCTAATCAGGACGATTAGACTACTGGAATCGTCAGAAGTTAAAAAAATACATGCTCGTTGCCGGCGTAGCTACGGATCCGCGAATCTGATCCCCTGTTGTCAATCCAAGAAATATGATGCGCCGACCGACCTATTGGAAGCCCAGTGTAGACCCCAATGGGATAGTTGCTTCACAATCGAGACCTCCAAAGACCTCCAGCGCAGTTTCATACTGATTGTCTCCTGTGTGGTCAACGTCCAGACTTGAAAAAGCCCTCCTTGGTCAGTCACTACAACGTGAACCAAGGAGGGCTCTGCTATTTACTGCCTCAGCATGCGAATGGGTAAAAGTTTTCGCGATGCCAAGAGTGGAACCTAATACCCAATATCGATTACTGACTTTGCAAGATCACGATGAATGCTGGGATATCTGAGAAGTCAACTGCTCCACTGCAATCGCAATCAGCTTCTCCTACGAACATACCGCTTTGCAAGATAGTGATAAAGGCGGGGATATCATCGAAATCAATATCTCCGTCCATGTCGCAATCGCCTTTCAACGGGGCAACAGACGCCTCCGTAAAGGTGATGTTAATATTTGTGATATCAATACCGTTATTGTCTTCTCCTACAGTGCTACTTCCCATAGTTGGTCCAACTGTGCCACCGAACGCACCGCTTGTCGCGTGGAAGGCAATCAGATCAAAAGAGTTCGTATTTACACCAACAGAGACGCCTGGATCGTCCGCAATTGGGATCGTACGTGTGAAAGAATCATCAAACGCTCCATTTGCGCCCGTCCCACTCATCGACACAGTAACCTCAAACGAAGCGAGGGTTGCGTCGGTATACTCAATGCTGATTGATCCGGTGTAGTCAGTATTCGGGAGGATGCTGACAACATCATCATCACCACCAGCGATGAAATCAAAGCCGGTGTTGCTCTGCAA
>CAZDBE010000015.1:16743-27959 GCA_964503675.1 uncultured Pirellulaceae bacterium
CTATTGATGTTGTGAGTACGAACCCCAAGGTCAGTGCCTAGAGCATTAATATTGTCAATCTCACCTTGGATTCCTGCAAGACCGTTTAAACCAGGGTTTGGTCCGAGGCTCCCTGGAGAACTACCACTGTTTGTATCGATGGGACCAGCGAAATCGATTTGAAGATTGGTTCTATTGTCAATCAGTCCTACAGTTCCCGAAGTATCGAATATTCCGAACTTGAAATCTTCGTTAGTGCTTACACCACCGTTGTCATAGGAAATGGTGGCTGGTGTAGTGAAATCGAACGTAAACGTCAAAACTTCACCAAATTCATCAAGCGTTTGAACAGGAAAAAGTGAGTGGATTGTTCGGCCTGAATCACCCGTCGCAAAGTCCAGCGGGCCCATTGTTGGAGCCGGATCCAGAGCGAAAGCTGAACTGGTTGGGAAAAAGTCGAGCTGGCCAGCTCCGTTGTTGAGGTGTCCATCGGAAAAATCGTCATCGATGACTATCGTTTGCGCGTCCGCACAGGGGAGCGCGAGAAAGGCCATTGCGATTGCACATGTCGCGCCTTTCGAAGCACGGGAAACAGTTCTCAGAAAACTCATTGGTGATTCCTCGGGTAAATAATGATTTATTGCTGTACCTAACAGAAACGCTAGGTAGTCGATGTTATCATAAATATGAATAATGTACAGGAAGATAATCTGTAAGTATTCAAACTTTAGGTGCCAGCGGGGCCGTCTACGTAAGAACACGCAGGATAACGGTCACGTTTTTCCATTTAATCACAGGAAAGCGTAGAGCCAGCGCAGTGAACGAGACCATTTTGGGAAGATTCCAAATTTCGAGAGCTAGGTAGACATCTATTTCATAGCACCAGTTGATCTGGCTACTTTCGAGAGCAATGAATTGGCTTCGTCGCTGCATGAAGCTCCGAGTAACCGCGACTTAGAACGCAAACCGAATGAGATCTGAAAAGTAGCGGTTGCAGACGCAAAGAGGAAAGCTCGTAGAGCTCTTCGGCGATCTTGAAAAGAAAGGCACCGGAGAACCATGGCCGCTGAAACTGGCGGAAAGGCATTAAATACACCCGGGAGGATTCGAACCTCCAACCCTCGGTTCCGAAGACCGATGCTCTATCCAATTGAGCCACGGGTGCATGTGATTAAACTCGCTTAGATAAAGATATCGCGTCCCTCAAAATTATCAATAACGGTTCTGGGAATTCCTTGCCGCTTCCCATGCGAAAGCGGAGCTCGAGCGTAGCCCACCGGAAACTGTCCTCTTTCACCGAATATGATCTGCGCACTGGTAAGGAGTGCGACAAGGCAGCCCACTGCTAAAAAACCGGGAAAAACGAGGTCGTTACTCGACGTTGAAGTCTTTTGGCCCAACTGACCCGACCGATGGATTGCCTTTTGTCCCAATTTTTGGAAAAATCAAACGTGAATACAGGCAGTAGAAACGGCTTGTGTTAAGATTGACACCATGGCGTAGTATCTCTTCTCTTCGCTTCTCCTACCGTAAAACCGTTCGGGCTCCAAGGAATGGAATCTTCCAGAGTCATTGCGAACGCCCACTATTTGATCAAGGCATCTTTGTATGAAATCCATTACGTTGCGAGTCCTAGACGGCGCCAACCGAGGAGAGGTGTACGAGGGGATTACGGTTCCAGTGACGATCGGGCGCGAGGAAGGCAACACGATACAGCTCAATGATGAACGAATCAGCCGATTTCACCTGAAGATACAGCAGGATCACGAAGATCTTGTACTCACAGATCTGCAGTCTACTAATGGGTCGCGCGTCAACAACGAAGAAGTCCAGCTGAAAATTCTTCGCAAGGGTGATTTGATTTCGATCGGACGCAGCACCTTGGTCTACGGTACACGTGAGCTGATCAAGGAACGGATAGACATTTCTTCAACTCCGTCAGATCACGGCAGCTCGGACAAACTTGCCGGATTGGCCGAGAGCCTGCTATCGGAAGATCCTCCCGGATTGCCGAAACGCCTCTCTCCCGGCCAAGCGGCTCAACTTGCCGAAGTGATCGAGTACCTTCACCTTCACCTGCGACAAATTATTCAAGACGCTGAAATGTCGCAACGCGGCCAGGCAGTCCATCTGTCCCAAGTCAAATGGCAGCAAATTGTTGATCTGCAATCGCGTCTTGCGGAGTACACCAACAAAATTGGCAAGCCGGCGAGCTAAGTCTGCTCTGACTGGTGTGGTCAGGCTTATTCTTTGCCACTGTCAGGGCTCTTAGCCGCCTATAGTACTTTCGTTTGTGACAACCGGAATCGTTCTATTTCCTACGGTTGCCAGATTGGGCCTTTAAGCCACCTCTGCGTCTGTCTAAATTATGTCGCTTTAGCGATTGCTTCCCCGAGGTCAGTGCTTGGCCGTCCCGCAATCGCTCGCCAAATTCTGGTAACACGAAAGAAAGCCATGTTCGAGTCAGTTCCTGTTAATCCGCCAGACGCAATCTTCGGACTCAACGAACTTTTCAAAAACGACACCAACGCCAACAAAATTAATCTAACGGTTGGTGTCTACAAGGATGCCAGTGGTCAGACGCCGATTATGAAGAGCGTTAAGCTGGCTGAGCAGATTCTGTTGGATAACAGCACGACTAAGAGCTACCTGCCGATTGACGGATCGCCTGCTTATCGAACTGCTGTTGCCGAACTAATTCTTGGAGAAGAACTATCCGGGAAAGCGCTGGCGTCGACCGCGCAGACTCCTGGCGGCACCGTCTCTCTGCGCGTCGCCGGCGAACTGGTACGACGTGTGCTGGGAGTGAAAACAATCTGGATGAGCAACCCAACTTGGGCCAACCACCCCAAAATCTTTGGCCAAGCGGGCCTCGAGATCAAACATTATGATTACTTGGACGAAAGCGGCACGGGGCTGGATTTTGAGAAAGTAAAAGCATCCCTCGCAAACGCCCAGAGCGGCGAAGCAGTATTGCTGCATACAGTCTGCCATAACCCCACTGGAGTTGACCTTTCAATTGAGCAATGGGCCGAATTGGGTGAGTTAATGAAAACGAAGTCGCTACTGCCGATATTCGATTTCGCCTATCAAGGATTTGGAGCGGGCCTAGAAGAGGACGCGCAGCCGATCCGTCAGTTCGTTGCTTCCGGTGGTGAGGCCATCATCTGTAATTCGTTTTCCAAGAACTTTGGGTTGTACGGCGAACGCGTCGGCGGCATCACGGCCGTATCGCAATCCGCAGAAGCAGCGACCGCAATGCAGTCGCAAATCAAATCTACGATTCGTACCATGTACTCCAACCCGCCGATTCACGGCGGTGGAATCGTGCAGACCGTCCTTGCCGATTCAGACCTGCGAAAGACATGGGAAGACGAACTGACCGGGATCCGCGAAAGGATCGTCACTTTAAGAAGTGAGTTTGTGGAGAAGATGACTGCCTTGGTTCCCGGAAAAGACTTTGAATACATCAACCGTCAGCGCGGCATGTTTAGCTATTCCGGATTGAGCAAAGACCAAGCGGAAGCGTTGAGGAACGATCACTCGATCTACATCCTTGGCAGTGGCCGGATCAATATCGCCGGAATGAACGCGGACAACATGGATGGCTTGTGCAAGGCGATCGCTTCAGTGCTGTAGGCGGTAGGTACCAAGATCCTGAAACAGGTTGGTCAATTGGATTCGCGTGTAAGCAAGACGGCGTTCGAAGTATTTTTTACCGCTGTCTTTCTTCGTCTGTAGAGCCTTCGCGTTTTATCGCACTGGGTAAGCGGTAATCACCTGATTGCCGTTGGCGAGGATTAGCTTGATTGAGTTCAGGCTCTTTCCGCCATTCTTTTTCCCTTTACGGCCGCCGTCAAAGCCAACCTTACGCCCCATGTTGACTGTCCACGCGTCGTTGCCACGAGATTTCTCGTACTTGGCTTTCGCAGATTTTGCTTCGGCCAGTTCCCAAGCGTCGTCGATCAATTTAAGTACCGTGTCGCGATCTCCGTTACCGATGAAGACGCCATGCGCTGGCCGGTCCGCCATGTCTTGGGAGTGACGCATCACGTGTTCGATGCGGTGCTCACCACCGCCCCCCATCGTGTAAAGCAGACCGGCAGGTGATTCGAAGCGATTCCGACCCACCTCTTTTAGCTGGAACCCACCGTCGAGAGTACTCTGCCCACCAGAAGCTTTTTGTTTAGATTGTTTAGGAAAGTTGACGGTGTAGTCTTGGCTGCCTGCCGAGCGGTCTTCCCCGGCGGTTGGAGCCCGGTGATTGTCTCGATCTCCGTTGAGGGTCGGCAGGTCGACGCCTGTCCACTTCTCAAGAGTGGGCTGGGCATAATTGTAGCCGACGACGATTAATACCAAGCCGACGGTGATGATCTTGCGCCAAGGGAGTTTGCGTTTAGTCGGTGCAGAGACATTCATGGATAACAGCAATAAGAGGTAAGCTCAGAATCAACACGAGCAATGCAGTCTTGCCCTTCGAAGTTAGAAGGCTGGCTCCTGACTACGGTTTTGAAGGCACCATTTGAATTGCTGGCCCAAAAATTTGCAAGATTGAGCTATCAGGCTCCAGCGCACGACTTTCCAGCTGATTTTGTAGCCACCGTAACTCGTGGGGCCGGTGATTCGTGTCAGCCACCAGTGACTGTTCAACTAATGTGCTGGCGTCGGAACGATTTCCAAGTTCGAATTGGCACCAAGCCTTGGCCAACAGCGAGAAACGGCTCTTAGAGTTGTTGCCGGCGTCAATGTCCTCGATTACCGATTCCCACTTCTGTTGCTTCAGTTTAATGAGACAGTTCAGCCGCTTGAGGATTGTGGAATTTGGCCGGACTTCTACAGCTGATTTGTAAAAACGCTCGATCGTATCGAGGGAACGAAAACCAAGAGAGCTTGGACGCTCTGTTTCGGGTGGCTCGACCTCAGGTATCATAACCTCGGTTAAGAAAATACCTTCGATTATGTGATCAAGCTGCTTCGGCTGATTTTCCTTCAAAAGCTTGAGATTGTCGGCGAGCTGTTCGATTTGACCGCTGCTGGTCATGATCAGGCAGACATCCTGCAGCAGTTCGGTTGCACCGGGCCAATTCAAGAAAGTGTCCGGCAATTCCTTCGCGACTTCTTTGATCCTGTCACTGGCAAACAATGCCCGGTAAAGATAGCCAGTTCCTCGCGCCGTTAGAGGTGCGACATCCTTGTGAGCTTCTAGCAATTGGACCACTTCAGAATGGCTACCGCGTTGTTCAGCGAGCCGAACTTTAAGCATTAGCGCGACAAGATTCTTAGGGTGGCTTGCTATAACCGGATCGATGTATTTTTCGGCCACACCAAAGTCGTTTCTAGCGATCGCGTTATGAGCCAAGTGGACGCGCAGCCAACTGTCGTTGGGCTGCCGTCGGTAACGTTCCAACATGACTTGCTTGGCCCGCTCAAGCTCCCCGACCTCCGTCAGGCAGTGCCCCCAACGTCCCGGATAGGGGAAATTCTCTGGTATCAAATCATGGGCAGTGCGAAATGCAAGCTCTGCCTGCTGAAATTGTCGCTGTCCATAGTGAGAGTTGGCAAACTGAATCTGCTGTGAGAAAACTTGCTCGATCGCACTAGATTTAAAGTCGATGTTTCGCGCTTTGCGGGCCAGCGAAATGGCGCGAGACAGTTCCGCAGAACCGGGGGCGGGGTTGCGCCTTAGAATTGTTCTGACGGCGATCGAGATAGAGTTAGGGTCAACTGGTTTGAGCGCATAAGCAGTCCAGCCATAGTTGGCCGCCGATTCGTGGTCGGGAGGGTTTTGGAGTGCCGCCGCACGGGTAAGCGAGACAAGCGTCGCGTAGTTGGCGGGATCACGCATGTACTGATCGTCAAGAATTTTCATGGCCCTGCGGGCCGGGTCATGTTGTGCGACTTTGGACGTGTTTTCACACCAAGAGATTTTGAATCGACCAAGCGAGTCATGGGCTGATGTTGATGGCCGACCGGAAACGATCACCACTTCGTAGTCCAAAAGGCCATCGTGACAACAGTCTTCGCTGATGGGAAAAATTGTGGTTCTAACAAGCGCATTCCGAGGATGTTTGGGCCTCCAAAATGTCAGTGAGTCTGAATCGGAGGCGCGGCTGATGTCGGTATCAACAGCGGGTGGGAAGTTCGAATGCGCTGTGCCAAATGTTACCGGTACTTGGTTGCGGACTAACTTTAATTCGGCGATTGCAAATGCACCCGAGCCGACGCCGCGTCCTGGTCCCCCAGCTGGCAGCGATTCGTCTCGTATCGATTCAAATTTCAGGTACCTAACAGGACGCGTTGTACGAAATCGAAATGAATGTTGGTAGCTGCCGGTGATTTGAGAATTCGCAACGTCCGGTTGGCCTACCAACCATGATCCATCGCTCAATTTTTCCGTCTCGACATTACTTTCGCAGTCTTCTGCATCGAGAGTGTGCCATTCACATCGCCGGTTCATTTGATTGATCCACCACGACTCGCTTTGCTCCTTCAAGGTCTCAGCAAGACTAATTGAGTAGACACTATGCTGTTGTTTGAAGGCCGGCTTGCGAGCCAACCGCACCAGATCGGCCACCAGCCTATCGCCCTTGCTTTCGGCGCGAACTTGCCAATATTCCTGCTCCCAAGAGTTCGCTCGGCCGGCGATCACTTTGTCGGCAATCTCGCCAGCCTCGGCTGCAAAACTTGTGGCGGTATCCAGTTCAGGGATAGAGGCAACAGACACTCTAAATCGACCAAGACTTTGGTCCCCCCAACTGCCGGAAGCATTGAATCGCATATGCAATTTGATACGAAAGCCATCGGAACTTGCAGCAGATTCTTCGAGGACAAGAATCGTGTGTTGATCTTTGGAAGGGGCCATCACACACTGCCAACGATTGGGGTCGAACCCTGAAAGTGGTGACTGGAACGTCGTAAATGCTTCGGCAAAGGACGGCTGCTCAAAACTAAGTTCGGTCGAATCCGCACCATCGTGTGCGACCGCCGAATCTAACGCTGCAACACCAAACTCCATCCAGCAGATAGTGAAATCTCCTTCTCTGCTTCGGCCGGGCCCCATCATCGGCAACGATGGATCAGTGAGAGCCTCAATTTTGAAGGCGGAAAATTCTTCTACTTCGCTTGAAAACTCCAATGAGTAATGATCACCATCAGGTGTAGGCCCTGTAGCAAGGATCGACCCATCGGAAAGCTGGGAAAGTATTGAGCCATTGGTTTCGTGTCCGGTCATCTTAAGAGAATGCCAAGTCGCGATGTTGGACAGCATGCTGCTGTCTGGGGAGCGATAGTTATTCTGTAGTTCTTTCAATCCATTAACGACAGGAGGTTGGGCCCACTGCGGCATCTCCAGTATCCTTTCGACGGCCTCTTGTCGATCTTGGTCGGAGAAGGAATCCAGCCAGTTACTAAACAGTTTGTAAGATCGAGCTGCGTGAAGGCGGTCTTTAGAGACGAGCGTTTTCTCGCGTCGGCCGGCGACAAACTGGCTATGTTCAGTTCCATCAAGCTCGTCCGCTACCAGCGCCGCCCGCTGGTCTTCCAATTCATCGACAAGATGGATGGCTGTTTCAAGCGTTTTTAGTTTGTTGGCAAGACTTTGGTAGCGTTGTCTAAGTACCGCGCCGTTTGACGCCGCGCTGACCTCACTCTCGGCACGGGCCATCATTTTTTTGATCCGCCGCATGGAAATGTTGTCGGGTCGTCTAGCGAACGGTTTGTACGATTGTTCGAGGAACGATTCGCAGATCGCCAGCCGGTTTTCCAAGTCGCGGGCAACCGTTTGTCGCCTTAAGGAAGTGTCAGCCTCTAATTCGGCAGCGACGATTCGGGAGGCGTTTTCAGCTTCCAGTCGTGCAGTTTGATTACGTTGTGCAACAAACGCGCCGACGCCAGCTAGAATGCTTGTCATCACCGCAATGGCCGCCATTGCCATCGCAATCTTGCTTCGGCGCTGCACGCGCGCTGATGCCTTAACTGCTTCTTCTTCCCTCGCCTTGGCGGCTGCTGATTCGACTTTGGCATCATTTAGACGGTCTGACACCGACGCGATGTAGCCGTTGATTTGCAACGCCAACGTGCCCGCATCCAGCGTGCGATTAACTTTTTTGGGGGCCAATGCGCCTCTTAAAATTGCTTGAAGTCTCAGGTCGCATCCGCTGGCCTCAATCCGCTGGTAGCAGGCCGCTAGGTCACCTTGTTCTGCCATAATGTGAAGCGATTCGGAGGATGAACTAACGTAGGGAGGCTTGCCGGTCAGAATACAAGCAAGAATCGCGCCCAAAGCAAAGACATCCACGCTCTTGTCAATTAGTTCGACTTGCCCCAGAGCTTGTTCGGGTGGCATGTAGGCTAAAGTTCCTACTACGCTACCTAGTTGCGTGTGGGCTTGAAGATCGGATGAGCTACCGCCTGCTTCACGCTCAACATCACGTGTCGTACGAATGCTGGAATCATGCGTTTCGCCGTGAAGGTCAATTTCGCATGAGTCATGCGCATCGCTGGAATCGATTTCAAAAATTTCATCCAGTGAAAAATCTGCGCTGACAACTTTGGCCAATCCCCAATCCATGACTTGCACTTCACCGAAAGCGCCCACCATGATGTTGGCAGGTTTGAGATCACGGTGAATGACGTGGCGTGAATGGGCGTAAGCAATTGCTTGGCACACTTGCTCAAAGATCCCAAGATAGCGAGTCAGATCCTGACCGATCGAAGATCTTTTTCTCAGGAGCTGAGCAAGTGTCTGTCCCTTCACCAGCTTCATCGAGAAAAAGGGCCTGCCATCCTCCAATTCACCCACGTCGTAAATTGGAACGATACCCGGATGTTGCAGTTGGCCTGCGATCTGTGCCTCCTCAACAAACCTCAGACTAGCGCCAGGCTGTTGGGACTTCGACTTCCGCAAGAATTTGATTGCTAGATCTCGTTGGAGTTCTTGGTCGCGACTGTGGACGATGATACCCATACCGCCACGCGCGATTTCATCCTTCAATTCGTATCGACCCGTTGCATCGGTCGGAGCCGAGTTGGTATCTTTCGGAGCGGCGGGACCGTTGGAGGAGTCTGGCCGTGGAAGGGGAAAGGAATCGACCGTTTTCTGATTTTCAACGCGATCAGAGTTGGAGTGGCGGTTATTGCTATCATTAATCATGACAAGCCGCCTGCCCGCAAAGTGGCGAGTTCGAGATTCTTTTTAGAATAAGATTCTGCATGTGACAAGCGAGTGGCGGTGGATGGATTGCCTACGAATATGTGCAGCGCAGAACAATGGCGCGAAAAGGTGGGATGCTAAATACGCGGAAGGGCTGACTTTATTTTAATACGGTTGCACTCGATTTTGGGGTAGAGACTTAGCGTTTTTCGAGAAAGGGGGAAGTCTGACCAACTCCTCTTGGCTGTTCAAAACGTGAAACAGCTTTCACGGACATAGATGTTCATTTCTTGCACATCCCGCTAGTTTTCGCGGCGATTTGATCCTCCATTGGCAATCATTTTTCCACGAGACGGTTGGCCAAGAAGTTCAGTGATTCGATGGCGTCGACGTCGAGGCCAATCTTTTCGTTCTCGCATTTCGCCCTGTCGAGCCAACAAGCATTCCAGCCATGCCGCCGAGGTCCCCAGAAGTCGTTTTCAATGCAGTCGCCCGTCATCCAAATGGGGCCCTCAAGTTGACTTCCCAATTGCTGTTGGATTTTGCTTTCAACCGTTTGGTAGAATGCTGGATCAGGTTTGCGAAAACCAATATCCGCTGAACAGAAAATGAAATCTGCACAATCCAGCTCTGGAAACGCGCTGACAATGTCATTGAGGCGGCTATCGAAGTTGGAGGCAATGCCAATCAAGTAGCCAGCAGACTTGAGCGATTGAAAAGTGGCTGCTGAGTCATGGAATAACTTCCAATTGTCTGGGCTGGCAAAGAATCGCCATAACTCTTCAAACAGCGGTTCAGGATCGGCGATGTCGACAAAGACATCTGCGATCAGCTGCAACCATAGAGCGCGCTCGATGATGTCGCTGGAGATCAATTGACCAGCGGCTTGGAGCTTTGCAGACCTGTCCAGGTCAAATAGTCTTCGCCGCGAAACTTTGAATCGGACTTTGACTTCCGCAGCGGTTAGGTTTGATCCGTGTCGCAGCCCGTGAGAGTGATAGACCTCGATCACTCCCGGAGAGGTCTTCAAAATCGTACCCACCGCGTCAAATAGAACGACGTTGCTCATCGAATCCCTAGACTAGCGTTCGATCAACAGATCGTCACTCGCACTGGAAACATCGTCCTTGATGACCTGAGCCGCTCTCAATACTGCAGCCTCGGCGTTTTTGCGAGAGTAGTATCCCTTGTCAAATCCCGGATCGAGGTCACGCACGTTAGTGAAGTTTCTTAAGCTGCCAATGGCGGCTGATGAGGTTGACTCTGCTCTCAAGATTGGAAGGCGAGCAATTTTGATGACGCTCTCTTTCTCTGTTTCGGAGTCAAGTTTTTGGACTGGACTTGGAAGCCGTTGAATCTTGGACGACGACTGCTCCGATGTCTCTGAACTGGGGCTTCTGTTGAGGGTTGGGGCACCCGTGTTGGTTTCCGACGTTTTTGTCGTAGGCCATTCTTTGGACATCGCAGGAAGTGGCTTGAATTTTATGGGTCCGGGAGCCTCAGCGGTGTGTGCTGGGAGTTGGCTACCGAATTTTTGATGAAGTGGTCGTAAAGAATTCTGCCGTCGGAAATGCCGCTTATGTGTAACCTGCTGCATCTCTGCCTTGTTCTTAACAGTTTGGGTAGCGGAAGCATGATGAGTCTGGACCGGTCGAGCTGTTAGTGTCAGCATCTTGGATGGTCGCTCAACCACCGAACTTCCAGCAGAAGTCGGAGTCTCCGGTTCTGGAGACGTTTCGGGGGACGCTTCTGCGGTGTCAAGAATGCTGGCTTCATCCGTGTTAGGAGTGACGATGAGCTCTTCGTCAACCTCTTCGGGGTCGACCGATGCAGAGTCCAGCGTTTCGATAACACCCTCCTCTTCCGTCGAATCGATGTTTAAAGAAGGACTAGCCTGAATGTTTGGTGCTTCAATGGCAGCCGGCAACGGATTTTCAAGCTCCAACTTACCTTGTGACTCCTCGGCGGGAAGTACCGCTGTGGGAAGAGAAGTGGTGTCTGCATCCACCGCTTCGTGAGTCGGACTGACCGGCGTGTGAGATTCGGTAGTAGTAACAGAAACAATTTCGCTGTCACTGCAATCGCC
>CAZDBE010000015.1:28059-31974 GCA_964503675.1 uncultured Pirellulaceae bacterium
TCGTTTAACGCCTGATTGCTGATTAGACAATGCGTGCCTCAACCAGAACGTTTCCGATAGAGGTATCGACGAGCACAATCCGGGTCATCCGATTTTGAGCATCCACAAAGACAACCGTGTTAATCGGCATCGGACGCACTGTGATCAGATGCGAAACAGAGGGGAGCCTTTTGCCAACCGCTACAGCTTTCGTAAAGATAGAGCGATTCTTCCGATCAATTGGCCAATGCCCGTGGAAAACCGAACAGAAATGGCTTGTTGAGTGATTGCATTGCCAGCACCGCGTTCTTCACTGTCTGCCTGTCGCCGAGATTGGCCAACTGCTTTCTACGACAGTATCTCTTGCACAACGCGCGCGGGTTCAACGCCAGTTAGCTTAATATCCAGACCTTGGAATTTCTCGGTGAATTTCGCGTGGTCGACTCCGAACAGATGTAGCATCGTCGCATGTAGATCATGAACGGTCACCACATTTTCGACGCTGTTGTAGCCAAGTTCGTCGGTTGCCCCGTAGACGGTGCCCGGTTTAATTCCGCCACCAGCCATCCAGAGGCTGAACGCGTTGATGTGATGATCGCGACCGGTTCCTTGAGCCATCGGAGTCCGACCGAATTCTCCGCCCCAGACGATTAAGGTGTCCTCTAACAGCCCGCGCTGCTTCAGGTCCTTCACGAGTGCCGCGCTGGCCTGATCACAGGCCTTGGCCGAGCTGGTAAAGTCTTTCTCAAGATTGCGGTGGTGATCCCAGCCACGGTGGTACAGCTGTACAAACCTGACGCCGCGCTCCAACAGGCGCCGCGCTAATAAACAGTTCGACGCAAACGAGCCATTGCCGGGTTTTTTGAGACCGTACATCTCAAGCGTCTCTTTGGATTCGTCAGACATGTCGGCAAGTTCCGGTACTGCCGACTGCATTTGGAACGCCATTTCGTATTGCGCGATTCTTGTTGCGATCTCTGGATCGTAGTGACGATCGGTCAATAATCCGTTGATGCGCTGGACCTCCTCGACGACCTGACGTTGTGTCGATTGACAAACACCGTTGGGGTTTCCGATGTAGTGGACGGGTTGGCCCTTACTTTGAAACGCAACGCCTTGGAACTTACTGGGCAGGAATCCGGCTGACCACTGCCTGGCCGAAACGGGTTGTGCTCCGGCTCCCACGGAGGTCATCACAACGTATCCGGGAAGATTCTCCGTTTCCGCCCCCAATCCGTACAGCATCCACGATCCCATCGACGGACGGCCTTTGATGATTGAGCCAGTATTCATAAAAGCGTGAGCCGTATCGTGATTAATTTGCTCGGTCTTCATCGACCTCACCACGCAGATCTCGTCCGCGATCGAGCCAATGTGCGGGAACAGTTCCGAGATCTCGATACCAGCCTTGCCCCATTTTTTAAATTTTACGAATGATTTGCGAGCCTTCAATTTGGCGTTTTGAAGCTGAGCCAGTTGCTGGCCCTCGGTGAATGAAGCGGGAAAATCTTGGTCGTGAATTTTGTCCAATTCGGGTTTCGGATCCAATGACTCAAGATGCGATGGCCCACCTGCCATGCAGAGATGAACAATGCGTTTGGCTTTGGGCGCATGATGAGGTAGCCCTTGGAGGGGGGGCCACGGGAGGTTTTCATTGGCGTTTGCTTGTTCGTTGCCAGCAAGCGAGGCCAAAGCGAAACTTCCTATGCCGGCAAACGATCGAGAAAGAAACGTTCTACGCGACCAGTCCGTTTTCAGGCGGTGCAGCATTGGTTGATGATTTTGGTGGTTCATGGTCGATGAGGTGTGCGATTAATAACGTGTGATGGTCTCGTGTAAATTTAGGATGACTCGGCATACTTGCGTCCACGCCGCCAATTGCGCCCGTGTTTCCGCTTGGTCTTCCTTGGATGGCTCCGCCGGAGGGCTCAGGTGGCCATTGTTGTTCAGTTGCTTCGCTTCATCGGGTTGGCTGCGGTATAGAGCCATCTGGTCAGCAAATACTTTCTCCAAGCCTTCTTGTTCCGCATCGTTCGCCGTCCGGCCGACAGACAACAGGAATCCACGATCAAGGATTGATTCAAAAGTATCATCGGCGCTAGTATTTTGGATTCTAACCGCCATGGCCCGCGCTGCTTCGACGAAGGACGGATCATTAAGTAGCGTCAACGCTTGTTGCGGGCTGTTCGACTCGGTGCGATCGGCGACGCACTCGTCGCGCGATGGAGCGTCGAAATTAACCAGCATCGGATGTAAGAAAGAGCGCTGCCAGTGCATGTAAACGCCGCGACGGTATTGAAAGGGGCCGGGACTGGCAGTGTAGGTTCGCGGAGGGAACTGGATGTTGGAATAGTGCCCGTTTGGCTGGTAGGGAAATACGCTCGGTCCGCCAACAAAACTATTTTCCAATAGTCCTGAAATTGCCAGAGCATTGTCGCGTACGGCCTCCGCTTCCAAACGTCGCGCTGATTGTTGCGACAGAAGTCGATTGTACGGATCGATTTCGGCCAAATCGGATCTGATTGCGGCAGCTTGCCGATAAGTGTGGCTGTTGACGATTTGCCGGGTCAGCGCTTTCATGTCCCAACCGTTCTGGAAATCGGCAGCCAACCAATCCAACAGTTCTGGATGGCTGGGCCATTCTCCTTGGTTGCCTAAGTCGTCAAGCTTTCCGGAGAGTCCTTTGCCGAAAAAGTGTTTCCACGTTCGATTGACGTAATGGCGGGCCACCAGTGGATTTTCTTTTGAGATCAACCATTTGGCCAGGTCCAGTCGGGTCTGGCGAGGTTGTTCTTTCTGTTCTTCTTCGGCAACATGCCCGGGCAGGAAAGCTGGCGTTGCCGGTAGCACTTCCTCTCCCGATTCGTCTTGCCAGTTGCCGCGCCCCAGCACACGCGCTTTTTTAATCTTTTCCCTGGGAATCGTTTGAGCGATCGTTGTCAGCGCGTATCCAGAACGCGCTTTAATGATCTCATCTCTGATCTTCTTGAGTTCTCCATGTACTTTGTCCGCTGGCGTGGTCGCCCAATACCACGCCGAAAGAACAGAGTTCTTTTCCACCGAACTTAACTCACTGCCGGCCGAAAGTTGCTCGATCGATTTTTCAAAAGTTGGAGTGAATACTTTGTCGCGTACAGAGAATCTTGCCAACGGTGAAACTGAGAGTCGGAACTTACCGATGTTGTCAGATTTCAATTTGATAACAAGCTTATCTTTGGGGCCGATAGTCAGTGTTTTTTTTAGTCGATACCACGCCGTGTGTTTTTCTTTGGCCTCATCTACCGGCAACTGCCATTTGGCTGGTCCAGATTGCCAGACGTCACCAATGAATAATGGTGGCCGACCGCTGGTGTACGACATAGGCGCGTCTCGGTCCGCCAATGTAAATTCAATCTCAACGGGCTCACCCGGTTGGGCTGCTTCACCTTCGGCATCGGTTTTCGATTCCTTCTTTTTGTCCGACTCGGACTTGGGCTCTGTTTGAGATTCCTTTCGCGTTTGAGCCAATTCTTCACCGTCCCTCAGAACTCGCGCCGACAGCGCGACTCGAAACCGCCCGTCTCCCGCTCGGCCGACGTAACCTCGATTCGCTGCGTCCGGTAGCACTTCCAAACGTAAGGTACGGATTGTGATCGGGCTTTGCTCTACGGCTGAATCGAAGTCAGAGGTTACGGTAAAGGTCTGTCCCTTGATTGCTGGACCCGCGACTTTGATCGTTTGCTCTTCTTCGATGCCCTTAATGGAATTGGGGTGACTCGAATCGATTTTCGAACTCACCTGAAGAGGCTTCCAACCATCAGAGAATTCCTTCTGCCAATCCGAAATCTCCGTCAGCCAATTTTGCAGCTGATCCGATTCAAACTTATCTCCCGCTCGATCGGCGGTTTTTGTTTCCAGATAAGATTCCATATAGGCGACCTGCTGTTGCAGAGACTT
>CAZDBE010000016.1:0-12262 GCA_964503675.1 uncultured Pirellulaceae bacterium
CATTATCAGACACCGTAACCGTCCGGCCGTCCGAATGAAGTTGCACATTGATCTCGGTGGCATGACCGTTCATGGCTTCGTCGACACAGTTATCGACGATCTCCCAGACCAAGTGATGAAGGCCCGCCATCCCCACGCCACCGATGTACATGCCGGGCCGTTTGCGAACCGGATCCAATCCTTCAAGGACGGTGATGTTTTCGCTTTTATAGGTCGCAGTGCTCATGGTGATGTTTGGTCAGGTTGAAAATATCTGGTAGTGCGATGCTGTCTTGGCGTGTTGGGCATTTTAGCGTGGTCGGCCATTTTCCAAAACGCCACTCATCCAACAACAATTGCGCGATCTTTTGGGGATATTTCAACTGAAACAAAAAGGGCCAGTGACATACATGCCACTGGCCCCAATTTTCTTCCAAATACACTTTAGTCAACTGGACTACAGGATATATCCGCGCTCGCCATGTTCTCCCAAGTCCAAACCGCGTGTTTCGACTTCATCACTAACACGCAATCCAACAAATGCCTTGATGATCAACAGCAGGATAGCCGAAGCGACAATCGAATAGACTGCAGTAATGGCTGCGGCAGCGAACTGTACACCGACCTGACTTCCGATCGTCATGCCCTCAGCCAATCCCATGCCGCCCATTGATTTGGCAACAAAAACACCGCAAAGAACGGTTCCCAGAAATCCACCAACGCCGTGAACTCCAAACACATCCAGTGAATCGTCATATCGTAATTTCTGTTTCACCGCGGTTGCGAAGAAGAAGCACAAAATGGCAGATGCCGCTCCGATCGCCAAAGCCCCCCAAGGGCCGACAGACCCGGACGCAGGGGTGATCGCCGCCAGTCCGGCGATTGAACCGGTCGCTGCCCCCAGCACGCTGGGCCTGCCAAATTTGACCCACTCAATTACCATCCACACAAGTGTTGCGACAGATGCCGAAAGATGAGTCACAACCAGCGTCATGACAGCCGCTTCGTTAGCAGCCAATCCGCTTCCCGCATTAAACCCGAACCATCCGACCCATAGCATTCCAGTACCAACCAACGTCAGAACGGTGCTGTGTGGCGGCTGTACATTGTCAGGAAAGCTCTTGCGCGGGCCAACCATAATACAAGCAATCAGCGCGGCAAAACCGGCAGTCACATGCACTACTATCCCGCCCGCCAAATCAAGCACACCCCAAGTCGCAAACAGGCCTCCGCCCCAAGTCATATGACAGATCGGTAAGTAGACGACGATCAACCAGAGAATGGAAAACAAGAAAACTGCGCTGAACTTCATCCGTTCGGCAAACGCTCCCACCATCAGCGCTGGTGTGATGACAGCAAATGTCATCTGAAATGCGGCCACCAGCAACTCCGGAATAGTGCCGACAACATTGCCCATCACATTGGCCAGGCCAATCTTTCCGGTCCCTCCGATAAATGAGCCAAGTGCAATCACGCCTTCGGCTGGGTTGATCGAATCGTCCAATGCGAAGCTATATCCAAAAAGCACCCAGATGATCGAGACCGCTGCAGTGATTACCAAACAGTGCATCAACACAGATAGGACGTTCTGCGCTCGCACAAGGCCGCCATAAAAAAGAGCCAGCCCAGGGATCGTCATAAACAAAACCAGCGCGGTGGAGGTCAGAATCCAAGCTGTGTCTCCACTGTCAATTTCTACGGTAGCAGCTCCAGCATCGGCAGCAGTAGAAGCGTCTTGAGCGGCAAACAAATCGGAGCCGACAACCAGCAACGATATCAGCAGCATCAACTTAAAAATCGCGGCGCAGCGGGGTCCGCACAATACACGAGAGCGTAAGGTCATCTTCTTACCCAAAATTCAATGGTGGAATGGTTAGTGGTGGTCAACCGCCGACTATACCACTGGTAGGGTACGATGACATCGCCTTGCCTTCACAAATTCTTTATATTTTGCAAAACGCATATTATTTTTTGAGCTCCGGCAAAGGGTCCGGAGAAGCAACTGGCGGACGAACGATCTTCGCGATCTTGCCATTCTTTTGGATCTCGTTGCCTTTGCCGCCACGTGATGTCGTTCTGTACTTCACGGTCGAAATGGTCTTCTGCGCACCTCGGTTGGTTTCCACCAACAACAAATCACGCTCGCCGCGCGACGCCTTGAAACCCAACAGGCGATCGGTCTTGGCCAACTTGATCAGCATCACACCTTTTCCAGCACCCGATAGATAATTCACCTCTTCTGCCGGGCAAACCACTGCGCGACAGGCTTCCGAGATCGCAAGAATGGTTTCGTCACCATCGATCGCCTCAACGCCAACAATTGAAGCACCGGCGCTGCAACGGGCGAACCGGCGACCGCTGCGTGTGGAAGGTTCGGCAAAACCCGCCAACGTAAACCGCAGTGCATACCCATTGCTGGACGCGGCAAACCCGTGGACATCCGGGCAGACCTCTGGGTCCTTGGGATCCTCTTTCATATCTCCGATTGCACGAGGATCAAACGACATCGCAGAAACAATTTTCTCGCCATCTTTAAGCTTAAACAGTTTCTGAATCGGTTCGCCAAATCCGGTCGACGCCGGAATATCGATCATGCGGCAGGTATAGCAGAATCCCATCGACGAAAAGAACCCTATCGTTTCGCGCGTCGAACCGGCGACAACGCCCAACACCGTATCGCCACCCCGCAAGCGACTTTTGGACGGGTCGGCGATCTGCTTCTGACGTTTTACCCAACCGTCGGTCGTAATCAAAATATGGCAGTCTTCGGCGACGATGAAATCCTCAGCCGAAATCTCGACCTCTTCGCCAACCGCCTCGATGATCGTCCGCCGCTTGCCTCCTGGACCGGCACAAAATTCAGTGACAAGATGCTCCATCTCTTTTCGTACCAAGCCCCAACGGCCAGAATTATTAGTATCAGTCGTATCCTCTTTGAGTAATTTACGAATCTGACGCGCCCGTTTGTTCTTGTTCTTTAGCTCGTCTTGGATCAGGTTGATTTCCAGACGGGCCAGTCGATACAGTTTCAGCTCCAGAATTGCATCGGTCTGCAGTTCATCCAGCCCGCCTTTGGCTGCTGGAAAACGTTTCATGATCTTTACTGCCGCGTCAGCTTTTCCGTCAGACTTCCGAATGATTTTGATGATCGTATCGAGCGCATCGAAAACTTTGACAAAACCCTGCAGCAAGTGGATCCGTCGCTCAAGCGCGGCCAACTCGTTTTCAAGACGACGGGTGATGACTTCCAAGCGAAAATGCAGGAAGTGCCAAAGAATCTCTTTCAGACTCAAGCGGTTGGGAGCCCCGACCTCCGGATTCTCGGTCGGCACGAGGCAGGTCATGTTGACGTTGAAGTTGTTCTGTAACCGCGTATTTTTGTACAGATACGCCAGAACTTTTTTGGGATCGGCGTCCTTCTTCAGCGGCAGATCAATGCGAATGTCTTCGGTGGAAACATCGCGCACGTCCTCTACCAATGGTAACTTGCCACTGTAGACAAGGTCCGACATGCGCTCGACCAGCTCGGCTTTATTGACCGCGTAGGGGACCGAGACGATCTGGATAACTTTCTTTTTCTTGGTCTCGACGATCTTGTGAGTGCCACGTACTTTGACAGTGCCCTGCCCCGTTGCATACATCTCACGCAGTTCTTGAGTGGTGCTGATGATTTGCCCACCGGTAGGAAAATCGGGGCCCTGAATCGCATCCTTTGCAACCAGCTGAAAATCCTTGATCTCTGGATCTTTGAGTAATTTCAACAACGCCCGACAAACCTCTTTCAGATTGTGCGGCGGCATATTGGTCGCCATACCAACGGCGATTCCTGTCGCGCCATTGACTAATAGATTGGGCATGCGACTGGGCAGGACAACCGGTTCTTCGCGGCTGCCGTCGTAGTTCGGTTTGAACGCTACCGTGCGAGTCGCCAGATCGGCAAGGATCTCACCCGCGATGCGTGTCATGCGACATTCGGTGTATCGCATCGCGGCTGCGTTGTCGCCGTCGATGGAACCAAAGTTTCCGCTGCCATCAACCAACGGCATCCGGAGTGAAAATGGCTGGGCTTGACGGACAAGCGCTTCATAAATCGAACTGTCACCGTGCGGATGGTAGTTACCCATCACGTCACCAACCACTTTGGCACATTTGCGATGCTTGGCCGTGTGGGACAGCGATTGCTGGTTCATCGTGTACAGAATTCGTCGCTGAACCGGTTTTAGCCCATCACGAACGTCGGGAAGCGCACGACTGGTAATGACCGACAGCGAGTAATTCAAATAGCGACTTTGAGCGGCCAACCGTAGCGGAACACCCATGATTTGCGAGTTTTCATCGCTATCCTCGTCATCAAATAAGGGGTGCTCGGTCAAGCCATCGCCTCTTGATGACTTTGACGAAGACTTCTTCACCCGCTTTTTTGCGGACTTTTTCTTGGATGCCTTGCCTGCCGCCGATTTTGCGGATGACTTTTTCGCTGAACGCCGTTTTGCCACGTCCGGTCCCTCGGGATGTAGGTCTGGTGGGTGCTATCAAAGGTTTGCTTTGGGCAGAGTATAGCAGTCAGGCAGGTTCGGTTACAGACGGTATTCCCGGTTGTAGAACGGGCCGCCCGAGTTTGCCTGACTCAGATACGAGATTAGGTGCTAGCCGTTTTTCTGATCGGACGAAGAAAGTCCCGTGCGGCGGCTGGCGCTTCAGGACGAACCAATTCAGTTGCTGTTTCAGATGCCTGGCAGACCGTTTGCGTTGCCGGCCTGCCACCCAAGCCCAACGATCATTTTTAAACGGGCCAATTCCCAAGAGACGGAGTTCTTCAATGTTCAACAAAATCCTTGCCGCCGCTACTCTCGTGGCTTGCATGCTGGTATCCAATTCGGCCCAAGCTCAAATCGGGCAGGGCAATTATCCCAATCATCTCTTTGCTCAGTACACAACCCAGGGCCAAGGCGGATTGACTGCGGGGAAGTACATCGCACCTCACCCCGTGCCGTCCCATGTCGGTCACAGCTACCGAACTTACGAGCCGTTGATGCCGCACGAAATGTTGTACGAGCACGACCGCAACTATTTCAATTACTACAACGACTATAGCTTCAAAGGTGGCGGTCCATCGTTGAACGTCACTTCTGTGCGTTGGCAAAATGGCGATCAGGGCTACCGTCCGGGTATCATGAACAACAACTACATTGCGAAATTACATTACGGTCTTGCTCGAAGAGCATACGGCATGGGTGGTGGCGGCCAAGTACTTGGCAAGTTGAAAAGCAAATGCGCTGGCGGTCGATGTGATAGCTACGAATCAAGTGGCGCAATCTACTCCGACCACGGTTGCTCTACATGTGCTGGCAACTAGGCTGGAATTGGACTGCGGTTCCCAATTCTGGGCGCCGCATGAAATTCGACTTTGAGCAACAAGTAACTTCAACAGGACGATTACGATGAAACAAAATATTTTTGCTGTCGCCGCATTGATGGCCACTGTACTTTGCCTGAGCGCAAGTTCTACCCAAGCACAAAGCTGCGGATGTGGTGGCGCAACCTTCGACACTGACGGACGTGTGCAACCTCAAACCGGTTTCGTTAACCCTGCGACATCTCTTAAGTTGGCGGCACGCGATCATTTCAGCCCAAATCCGGTCTACGCTTACAGCACCTCAGGCATGCGTGCAGGAAGAACTCATTCGTGGAACCAAGGTCAACAAAGCCTAAACAGCTGGCACGGTGGGTATAAGACGTGGCGTTACGGCGAGCCGACCGCAGTAGTAGTACCACCAACGGCATCCTACCAGTCCACTTACGCATGGGGCGTAGGACAAACTCGTTCGACTCCAATCCATCACCAATTCGGTCGCGGTGCTGGATCATCTGGCGGAGTTGCTGGTGGATTTCAGGACACTCCTTACTTCCCGTCCAACACCAACCAGTTTGGTTACTATCCTGTTCGTAGCAACTGGTAACAGCACAAACCAACGCCACGCCATCTATTGGCTGTCGCAAACAACCAAGGAAAAGCCGCTCGATTAAACGAGCGACTTTTTTCGTAGTGGTTGCGTTCCAGCGACCGGCACGTTTTGCGAAGCGCCGTCTTACACTTCAGAGAGCGCTCCGGTACTGTCAGCGAAGCTGTCGGTCTCAACGCCAAATTTTTGCAGCATGGTAAGATAGAGGTTCGACAGACGAACTTCCTCGAATTCCATCTTCTGTTTCCAGCCGGCGTCTGTAGCGAAGCCCGCAGTCGCTTGGTGGTCTTCATTGCCCTGGCCATATTTAAGATATTGTCCATGCTTGAAGCCCATGTTCTTTCCTCCAGCCAAGATCAACGGGTAGTTCCGTGAAAGATGGAAAGCACTCGAAGCAGATCCAAATAGGAGCAGCGTGTTGTCCAGCATAACACCTTCGGCGCCCGGCTCGGGAGTCGACTTAAGCCGAGTGACGAAGCGTCCAAATTCCTCGCTAAGAAAGTTGCAATAGGTACCGAAGTTTTTCCATCCGTTAGGTTCCTTAACCGCATGGGTAAGCTGATGGCTCAATTTCAAACCAACCGCGCGAGCGAGGTAGTCGCTGATGCCTACACCATTTTCCCGGCCCAGTTGGTAGGTAGCAACTCGTGTCGAATCGGTCTTGAACGCAAGATAGATCAACTCATACATCGTTCGCAAATAGTTGCGAGGATCCTCCGGCGTGACGTCGAGATTCAGATGATCCACGTTAACTTGGGCAAAAGGGATATCCAACCAACGTTTCGCCTTTTCGACTTTGATTTCAGTGTCACGCACCGACTGCATGTACTCGTCCAACCGCTGCTGATCATGCTTCGAAAGGGCGCGCTTCAATGATCGCGCGTCCTCGAGGAGATAGTCTAAGGCACTATTACTCATCGCCAATTTGCGAGCCGCGTCTTTATCACTGGTGGCAAAGAGCATATCGAAAACACGCTTCGGGCGCTGCTCCGCCGGAATGGCTCGGCCACTGTCGTTGAACGACATGGTCTGAGCGCCGCGCGGAGATCCGGTGCCCCCATCGGTGGAAAGCACCAGCGACGAAAATCGCGTATGCTCGCCCGTATGTGCGGCGATTACCTGGTCTAGGGAAACGGTATTATGATACTCGCCGCCGTTTCCAGTATGTGCCCCAGTGAGGAATTGGTCTGCATTCCTGTGGCCGTGAATGTTCCGCACACCCGGATGAGATAGTCCGCTGAAAATCGTGATGTCGTTCCGCAAGTCCTCTAGTGTCTCAAGGCATTTGGTCAACTTAAAGTCTCTTCCCGATCCATGAGGAAACCACGACCAGTCTCGATAGGCGGGATCCTTTTTCAACGGCATTGGCACGCCATCTGGCACATAGAAGGCGGCGAAGCGATTCTTGCGTTGTGGCTGGGCAGGGTTCGGTGTCTTGGCAAGGCACTCCAATGCCGGCAAGGTCAGCGCGAATCCACCCATGCCACGAATGAAGTGCCTGCGATCGAGTGTAGAGATTTTTTTGTTCATACGATCAAGTCCTGAAAGTAGATAACTAAGTCACACTTCATTTGGATTGAAAAAGTTCGCTCGTCACAATCAACGAGACCAAAGTTGCGAGGCCATCGTCACTCTTGCGAAGATCGGCGGTGATTTGATCGACGCTCGATCGGTCGGCAAAACTAAGCGGGCGCCCCAGCGCAAACGTGCTTAACTTGTACACCATGGCTCGGCAAAACTGATCTTGTCGATTCGCCAACAGGAACCGTTTGAGTCCGTCCACTCCATCCAGTTTCTGATTGTTAAACAACCGACTGGATGCGTCGACAGGTTTATCTTCTATTTTATCTCGCCACTTTCCCACGGCATCAAAATTTTCAAAAGCGATTCCCCATGGATCAATTTTAGCATGGCAGGAACTACAGGCAGGATCATTACGGTGATTTTCGATACGTTCCTTCAAGGTTAGTTTCGCAATCTCGGGATCAACCAAGTCGATTTGAGGAACCGCAGGCGGCGCCGGTGGAGGCGGATCGTTTAGTATACGCTCAAGCAACCAGATACCGCGTTTGAGAGGATGGGAATCTTTGCCGTCCGAATTCATGGCCAGCAAACCAGCTTGTGTCATCAGACCTCCTCGTCGATCGCCGGAGTTCAGCGACACCTTGCGGAATTGACTGCCGTACACATTTTCGATTCCATAGTGCTGCGCCAAACGCCCGTTGGCCATCGCGTAATCCGCGTGAAGAATATCCAGCACGCTACGATTGTTTTCTAGCATCTCCTGAAAGAACACAATCGGTTCTTGTTGCATTGCTTCTTTCAAATCAGTGTCGAACTCAGGATAAACCTCCTCCTCAACATCAAGATAATCAAGTAGCTGCATACCCAACCATTGCCGCACGAAGTGTTTCGTAAAACGTTGGCTGCGCGAGTCGGCGAGCATCCGTTGCGTTTGATCTGCCAGCGTTTGGGAAGCGTTTAGTTTTCCCCGCGCCGCAAGGTCCAGCAATTCTTGATCCGGCGTACTGCACCAGAGAAACAGGGAAAGCCGGGTGGCCAGCTCGTAGTCCGACAGGTGCCTGCCATCAGCGCCTTCTGAGTCCTCTGAGTCTAGCGAGCCTTCCTGAACGACGTAGAGAAAATTGGGCGAAGCCAAAGTTGTGGCAAGCACTTCGATCATGGCTTCTTGGAAGTCACCACATTCAGTACGCACCTTCGTGAACAGTGACAAATGCCGATCAATATCTGAATCTTTCACTGCACGTCGCCAAGCTCTTGGCAAGAAATTGGACAGCACCTCGCGCGCGTAGACGGTTTCGTCTTCTTTGTTTGCGCTGTCAATAAAAATCCGAGCATGTGATTCCGGCGGCCATTGTTCATAGAGCGGCGTCGAAATTTCCAGATAGTCAACTTGGACATCGGATTCTGAACCCTTGCGACGCCCCGAAATACTATTCGCCAAAATCACGTACTCCGTCGGATTGGGCAATTCGCCCAACTTCTTAACACCCCGGTAATTATTCCGCGGCATTTCGGACAAAGGAATATCCCACTGGTAAAACTGCGGTCGATCTGGAGATGCCAGAATCGCAACATCTCGACTATCGACACGGCGGTCGGCTCGAGAATCGTTCGATGGTTGAAAACCAAATTTCAATCTTAGAGCGGGACGACTAGGACTATCCATTTCTGCTCGGGCAGCGCGGACACGAATTCTGAGCGTTCCCGTATTCGGAAGACTATCACCAAGGTCAATCTTGTGTTGGGCGCCCGCTGGAATAATCAGAACCTGCGACGAAAAAGGAGGCGCCTCTGGCAATGTTGAGATTGGATGATTTGACATCAACCCCTTCTGATAGTTGAAAAACGCATCAACTTTTTCACCTGTCTCCAGATCACGAAAGAAAGAACGCGCGCGTTTACGTCTCTCTTTCAAGCCCTTCATTTTCTCCATGGCAACGTCCATGGGGATAGAATAATAGGACAGTTCAGGACGTTTCCCCCGGACGGTTGATTTCTCTAACGCCTTGCGGCCCAACTCTCGGTAAGTTTCAAATTGCTTAACTGACATCTGCAGCATTTCCGAACTGTTCTGGAAACCATCTTCCGAATGGGTCTCCGGCGGCAGATCCGCGGCGAAGTCGTAAGGCAATCCAGTAAGATCCTGTAGGGCGTAGTTGTATTCGTAACGCGTCATTCGGCGAAAAGACGAATGCCCTTGCTCGTTACGTTTCACGTGAGAGGCAACTTGGATTTCCTTTGATAGCCACTCGATGATTCGGCTGCGGTCTTCGTCCGCCAACGCAACGCCTTCATCTGCAGGCGGCATCTCACCGTTACTTAGAACATCAACGACTTCAAGCCACCAATCCACATCGTCGCCTTGGATGAGATCGGGATCTAGCTTGTCAAGTCGAAATCCCGCTTCTTGCACCTCAACCCCATGGCACTGGAAACAAGCCTTTTCTAAGAGCGGTTCTATCTGCGCACGATACGCTTTCGAGTTTGCCTTTGGCGTTTCACCAGACGTGGCAGCAACAGGATGCTGATCGCGGTAGCCAGACCTAGCAATACCTTGCGCTTTAACTTCTTCTAAAGTGGGCAGACCGTCCTGAGCCAAAAGCACCTGAGCGAAAAGGAAAATCTCGACAAACGAGATCAACGCTAGGCAGCATCGTACTTTCGTGTTGGCTTTCATCAGCGGCCTAAAGAACATGAGCTCAGAGGGAAGTTTGCGGAAACCTCTTACGCGCAACCGCTTTTTTAATAGAGCTTAATTGACCCGCTACACGGTAGCAAGTTTTGCGACGATTGGCCTTTTTTAAGGTTCCCTAAAGGAAATCCTCGCACAACATTGCCTTGTAAATACGACCCGATCAAGTCCATTTGTTACAACTTTGATAACACTGCCATCACTGTGACAGCGCGTTAAAGTCGCTGCCAGCACACAGAATTTATTTCTCTTCACCCAACTAAAACCCACGTGTTGCTGGTATTGAGCATCGTCGCCGCTTTGAGAATGATGGTAAATTCCTTGTTCCAGTCATCGGGGCGTGGTTGAAAACGGTTCGCGCAAAATCACCAAAAATCCTCCGGCTTGTGCGGCGTTTCTTTGGCACCACTTCTGCTTTTCTTTCCAGCAACAAGTCTTCCCCCCCTGAGAAATTTCCCCTTGGAGTCCGTGATGTTTTTGAGCCAAATTTTGTTGATCGTCGGTGCTGTTTTGACTGTTGGGTTTTTGGCCACCGCATGCTTGAAGGTTCCTCAAGATCGCCCGATCACCGGCTGCTAGTTGCATTTCGAAAGACAATCGAAACTAGGCCGGTTCATTTGTTAGCCAAACCTGCCTCGGTGAAAAAGAATCTCCAACGAGCTATTTCTTTTTCTTCTTCGAATCGGTCGACCAGCGGTACTCGTCTGGAAGTTGCGGCTCAAGAGGTGCCATGTTCTCGCGCACCCAAATATTCCGGTACTGGACAGGGTTCTTATGATACTGAAGCGAGATGGACATCTTTTCTGGGTGCGGCACGTAAGTGGGCGGTTCGTTGTAAAGCGTGCGTCCCTTGAGTTCGACATGATTCTGAATCACAACTCCGTTGAGTATCACCGTAAAATACGCCGGGCGCACCAATTCACCATAGGCACCAAATTTGGGAGCATCGTAGATAATATCGTAGGTCTGCCACTGGCCCGGCTTGCGGCATGGATTCACAATCGGTGGGCTGTGCTTATACAGTGCTCCACACTGGCCATCGAAGTAGGTCGGATTCTCGTGACCATCAAGTACTTGGACCTCATACCCGTTGCCGAAAAAGATTCCACTGTTACCTCGGCCTTGACCTTTCCCTTTGATTTCGGCTGGTGAAGCAAATTCGATATGCAATTGGCAGCTGCCAAATTTCTGCTTGGTGGAGATAGTCTTTTTCTGAACTGTTGCGATGCCGTCGTCTACTTTCCATGCGTTTCCATTATTCCACTGATCCAGATTGGTTCCGTCAAATAGCACGACGGCATCTGAAGGAGGGGAACCGTTGGTGCCAGGTTCGACTTTCGGCGGCTCAGGCCATACCACATGGCTCTTCCACTCTTCGACTAACCATGCACCTGCGACAACCGGAAGTGCAATGACCAAACAAATCGCCATAACGGACGGACGGAACAATTTCAAATTGGAAAGTATCTTCAAAGCAAACCCCTTCTAAGTAGATGTTGATCGTGCCGGATGGAAGCGGCCATTGTAGCCCAGACGGCCGGTTATTTCTTACTGTCTTTTTTTAGAAGGAGCTGGCCGATAAAAATTCGCGGTGCGAGCGTGCGCCGTACCGTCCAACAGGCAAGCGAAAAACTTGCATTACGGAGTCGACACCGTGCGGAGTACCCTGAGCAAGCGGTCTAAGTCATTGCTCCAACCAGAATCCGCCCATCCGTAAACCGAACGGGTATAGAGCAGTAGTTTTTTGGCCGCCTCTCTATCGCCTGAAAATTCCAGCTGCCTAGCGACATTTAACCGCGCCTCGTACCAATTCTCTGTCGCAGGGGTGAGCGATTTGGCCAACCGTCGCCAAGTTTTGAGCGTATCTTCCTGTCGCCCCTCGATTGCAGCTTCCGACATTGCTCTGGCGAACTCCAGCTGAATTAATAAATCGCCGCGAAAACGCTGGGATAACGGCTCCAGCAGTGAAACGGCTTCCTTAGGCTGCTGCGTCTTTCGCAATAAGCGGCCCCACTGAAACTTCCAGCGGTCTGATTCTCTTAACGATAGTGGCATGCGGTTAACGATTCCAATGATTTCCAGACCGAACAACTGTATCGCACGC